>NZ_JBPEHH010000005.1:0-101971 GCF_054177595.1 Haladaptatus ordinarius
ACGAGTACCGCGCCCTCCTCGATGAAATCTTCACGAAATTGACCGACCGACTGAGTTTCGCAGGCTCGTGGATTGAGAATCATCTCAGCGGATTCATCCAGAAGTTACGTTAATCACTATGGTTTTCCGTAGCTCGCAAACGCGGTGGTTTGCTCACCCGTGAAAAACTACGGTTTTCTCCGGCCCTCACTCGCTAACGCTCGTTCGTCCTTCTTCCATCCGGTTCCGCCAGTGTCCCCACTCCTCCCCGCCAGCGCGGGAGTGCACTCGCACCTCACTTCGTTCGTCGCTCGTGCGAACGCGCTGGTGCAACCTTTCGGCTGGGTAATCAGGCGACGTGGCGCGCGCTGGCGTGGCATGCGAGGTCGCTCCGCGACCTCGATTGCGAGCGGCACTGCCGCGAGCGCGGTTACGGTATGATTGGAGTCGGCAACAGCAAACACTACGAAGAAAACGGAGTACGAACACGACTTGTTCACTCGGTTATCGACTCGACGAGCGACGAACACTACGAGAAAAACAGAGTACGAACCAGCAACAGAGTACGAACCAGCACTACCAGGAGAACGCGGCGGTGGGCGAGACGACTCTATTTCCCTTCAAAGCTGTGCAACGAAGAACTCACCCAACCGTCGCGCCACCTTCCGTTCCTGCCCGACGAAGAAGTGGTCGGCACTGAACTCCTCGGTCTCGAATCCCAGTTCTTTCGCGCGCTCGACCAGCGGCTTCCAGTTCGCGGTGTCGTCGCGCGTCCCGTAGACGACCTTCAAGGGGACGGCCACTTCGTCTAGGACGGCGGCGGCATCCAGGTCCGTCGTCAGTCGGGAGGCTGGTGCGAGCAAACCGATGACCTTCGCACCCTCGTCTGCACCTGCGAGCGTCGCAATCGCGCCGCCGAAGCTGAAGCCGAAGATACCGACCGAATCGTAGCGTTCGGCTGCCCAGCGGAGCGCGTTGCGGGCGTCCTCGCGCTCGCCGTAGCCTTCGTCCCAGTCGCCGTAGTCGAATCGCAGGCAGGCGACGCCGTGGTCCGTGAGGTACTCGCCGAGCGCGACGAGTCGGTTGTCGTTCCGGTTGCCGCCGAACTGGGGGTGGGGCGGGCAGGCGACGACGCACGAACCGTTCCGCGGCCCGGAACCGTCGGACGGTGGGGCGGCGTGACTTTCTACATCTCCCCCCTCGGGAACGTCGATAGTCCCGCGTACGTCCCGCACACCGGGGATGACGACTTTGTTCGACTTCATGGTGGGGTGTTTGCGTGGTGAGGATTTTAAGGGTCTGGTTCTGAATGTAGAGGTATGGGAGTACTCTCGCGCATGTCGTACATCGTCCGCTCGAAAATAAACGCCGTATTGAATCGGGCCGAAGACCCGACGGAGACGCTCGATTACTCGTACGAGCAGATGCGTGACGAACTGCAAGACGTGAAGAAAGGTATCGCCGACCTCACGACGCAGAAAAAGCGTCTCCAGATACAGAAGCGCAACCTGGAGGAGAACGTCGAAAAACACAACGGACAGGCCCGCGAGGCGATCCAACAGGGCCGCGAGGATCTGGCTCGGCAAGCGCTGGAGAAGAAAAAACAGAAGATGAACCAGATAGAGGAGTTGGAGGGTCAGATCGCGCAACTCCAGAACACGCAGGACAACCTCGTCGAGAAGAAAGACACCCTCCAGAACCGCATCGAGGAGTTCCGCACGAAAAAAGAGAGCATGAAAGCACGCTACGAGGCCGCGGAGGCGAACACCCGCGTCTCGGAGGCCATGACGGGCGTCGGCGACGAGATGGAAGACGTTTCGCGCTCCATCGAAAACGCCGAACAGCGCACCGAGGAGATGGAAGCACGGGCCGAAGCGATGGACGAACTCCACGACACAGGCGCGTTCGACGACGTCCTCTCGGACAAAGACCAACTCGACCGCGAACTCGAAGAACTACGAACCGGTGGCGAGGTGGACGCCGAACTGGACACGCTGAAAGCCGAGATGGGTATCGAAGACGAGACCGACTCGGAAGAAACGACGGAGACGGAATCGGCCGACGAGGAGGTCGACCTCGCCGACCTCGAAGCCGAAGTCGCGGCCGAAGATTCGAACGAGAGCGAACAGGCCACCGAAGAAGACAAGTCCTGAGCGGCCAGCAACGCCTATTTGAGTCCGCTCAACCACATGTGTAGTATGAGTGCGTCAGAGGGGAACTCACAACCCGGGGACACCATGCGGGAACGGGTTGACGAGAGTCGTCTCAAACTGTGGGTGTTGATGGAAGCGAACCGGTGGGTCGTCGCTGGCGGTGTGTTGGTCGCGTTCTTTCTCACACTGCTCGTTCTCGGGGTGCTCGACCCGTCCCCACTCCAACAGTACATCGGGCCGAGCGACCCCGTAGACACGCTCTTTCAGGGGCTCGTCGGCGCGATAATCACCGGCGTGACGCTGGTCGTGACGCTCAACCAGCTCGTGCTCTCACAGGAACTCGGCCCGGTCGCCGACCAGCGGAGTCGGATGGAGGGTGCGATGGAGTTTCGGCGCGACGTCGAGGATGTACTCGACCTCCAGACCGCACCACCCGAACCGGCGTCGTTCATGCAGGCGCTCATGGAAGAGACACAGAACCGGGCGAACGCGCTCGCAGACGTGGTCGAGGAGAGTCAGGACGATGAATTGAAAGAGACGATTCGAAGCTACGTCGATGGCTTGAGCGAGAACGCGGACGAGGTGAGCGAGACGCTCGAAAATACGCAGTTCGGAACCTTCGACGTGCTCTCTGCCATCCTCAACTTCAACTACTCCTGGAAGATATTTCTCGCACGGAAGATTCGAAGCGAACACGCAGACGACATCACCGAGGAGGTAGACGAGGCGTTCAACGACATCATCGAATCGCTCAACTTCTTCGGACCGGCGCGCGAGCATTTCAAGACTTTGTACTTCCAGTGGGAACTCGTCAATCTCTCGCGGGCGATGCTGTACACGGCGGTTCCCGCGCTCGTCGTCACCGTAGCGATGATAATCTACTTCGACGCGAAGGCGGTTCCCGGCGCGACCGTCGGCATCAGCAACGACGTGTTGGTGACGAGTCTGGCGACGACCATTGCGGTGGTTCCGTTCGTCATCCTGCTCTCGTACATCCTGCGCATCGCGACGGTGGCAAAACGGACGCTCTCCATCGGGCCGTTCATCCTGCGGGAGACGAAACGGAACGACGACCTCGAATAGTGACTCGTGATCGGAGCATCGGGACTCTGCGGGAGAGAAGACGTATCACGTCCTGCCCGTCCCGGCCGTCACCCCACGAATCGATGCGCCCCCTCGGCGACGATTCGCGCGGTCTCAACCACTTCGTCGGTGTAGACGAACTCACCAGCCCCGTGGATGTTCTCGCCGTCCGGGCCGACGATGACCGTCGGGAGGTCGGCCCGGTCGCCGAGGTAGTTGAAATCGCCGACGCTGGCGAAGTAACCGACCGCCGGTTCGACGCCCGCGACCGATTCGGTCGCACCGGAGAGTGCGCCGACGAGCGGATGGTCGGTCGGCGTGACGTAGGGGCCGTATCGCATGTCTGGCTCTGGCGACTCGCGGAGTCCGACCACGACCTCACTCTCGATGTCGAGCCCCTCGATGGCCGCCTCCACCTGCTCGCATACCAGTTCCTCGGTTTCGCCGAGGACGATGTGGCGGTCGACGACGAGTCGGGCGCGTTCGGGAACCGAGAGGGTCGTACTGCCACCTTCCAGCAAGAGCGGACAGACAGACCCGTCGCCGAGTTTCGGATGCGTTCCGACGTCGAGGTTCGCCAACGTGTCGGCGACTTTTCCGGCGTCGACGATTGCGTTGACGCCCCTGTGAGGCTGTGACCCGTGGGCGGCCTTCCCTCGCACTTCGATGTCGAGGAGGACGCGCCCGCGAGCGCCGAGGAGGAGTGCGGGGTTCTCGATATCCTCCTGTGCGAGGATGGGGCCGGGTTCGGTGACGATTGCGGCGTCGCAGTCGTCGGTCAGACCGTCGCGGATGAGTCGGTCGGTGCCGAGCCCGTACGGCCCTTCTTCGTCCACGACGGCGGTAAAGAGGACGTCGCCCGCGAGGTCCGTCTCGGTCAGTGCATCGAAGGCGACCATGATGGCGGCGAGTCCGCCTTTCATGTCGCAGGCTCCCTGTCCGTACAGCTTTCTGCCTTCGATTCGACCGGAGCAGGGGTCTTCCTCCCAATCTTCGACGAGTTGGACGGTGTCCATGTGGGCGTTGAGCAGGAGGGTGGGAGCGTCAGGGTCGCTTCCTTCCAGTCGCGCGACGACGTTGTCACCCTCGTACTCGGTCATCTCGGGTTCGCTGACGTGGTGGTACTCCGGATCGAGGTCTCGTGCGTCGAGCCAGTCGTAGACGAACTCGCTCAGTTCGTGTTCTTCGAAGTACGGACTCGGGATGCGAACCATCTCCTGGAGGAGGTCGATGGTCGCGTCGGGGTCGATGGTGCCGAGTTCACCGCCATTCGCGGTTCGGACGGTCGAACTCGGCGCTTCTTCCCTCCCCTCGTCAGTCATCGCTCGTCACTTCCCGAACGTCCGGGTCGTACTCGTCGCTCGGCACGCCTGGCAGGGTGTCCAGAATCGCGCTCACGTCGGTTCCGCGCCGGTTGCCGATGTACCAGAAGATACCGAAGATGACTATACCGACGAGCAGCCACGGGACGTAAATCTGGAGCGAATCTTTGTAGGCCTCCGTCAGCAGTCCGACAGCACCGATAGTCCCGATAAGTCCGGTAACGGGCGTCAGCCAGCCGTAATCGAATCCGGCCTGCTCAGCGAGGTCGGCGCGACTCGCCCGGACGTACAGCAGGGTAATCGACACCGAGGCGTACGCGATGAGGTAGCTGAACGTGGCGATAGCGAGCACCTGGTCCAGGCCAGTGCTCCAGAACGTGAGGCCTGCCGCCACCAAGTACAGCGTCGCTAGCGACCAGTGAGGCGTCCCGAACCGGTCGCTCACGGACGAGAAGAAACTGGGGAACACTTCGTCCCACGACCACGAGTAGGGCATCTTGATGCCCGCCGCCATCACCGCGTGGACGCTCGACGCGGTGGCGAGCAGACCGCCGAAGGCGACGACCGCCGTGGCGCTGTCGCCGAGGAACGCCTCCGCCGCGGTCGCAAGCGGGCGTTCCGAGTTCGCCAGTACGGTGTAGTCCCCGACGACGCCGTAGATGACAGCTGCCGTCCAGATGTAGAGGACGATGAGCACGAAGGTTCCGCCGACCATCGCCAACGGAAGGTTTCGAGAGGGATTTTTCACTTCTGCGCCCATCTGCCCCGCGACCGCGATGCCGATGTAGGCGTAGAACAGCGGGACGGCGGCGGCGATGAACCCGTCGAACCCGCCCGTGAAGAACGGCTGGTAGTTCGCGGGGTTGACGCTGAACGACCCCGGAATTACGAGGACGAGGATGGCGAGCATCAGCACGGCGAAGATGGCGTTCTGCGAGACGCTGTACTCTTTCGTGCCGACGAGGTTGACGAGAAAGAGGACGGTGAGCAACGCGAAGCCAGCGACCTTCGGGTCGATTCCCGGATAGAACACCTGTAAGTAGCTCCCGAACCCGAGCGCCAGCACCGCGTCGGCGGCCATGTACCCAAGCCACTTCGACCACGTCACCAGAAAGCCAGGGAGCCGACTGTCGAACGTCCGCGAGACGTAGGCGTAGGACCCGGCGGCGGCGGGGAAGATGGTCGCCATCCAGCTGTAGTTGACCGCGATGGCCATCGCCAGTATTCCCGAGAGTACCACCACGAGGATGACACTCGGCCCGGTCGTGGTGCTCGCCGTGCCGAGCGTGACGAACAGACCGGCACCGAGCGTTCCCGCCACGACGGTACTCATCGCTCCGAACAGTCCCATGTCGCGTGAGAGACTGTTGTCGTCTCTCTCCTGTGCGCTGTCGTGTGAGGATGACATATGGTGACATGCATCTATCCGGCGGCTTAGTCCCCCTCCCTAGCATGTGCGGTGGGAACCGATTCCGAGAACAACCGGTTCTCGACCGCCACGACGCACGATGCGCCGCGCTGCAGAATGGAACCACGTCCGAGTCCCGACCGGTTCCCCGAACTTTATCCCCGAAAACGACTCACGTTCAGTATGGAACGCTACGACGCCCTCTATCGTCTCTACGACGAGTTCGACACGAAGACGCTGAGAGCGTACCAGGACTTCGTGAACCTCTTTCCACCGGTCGATTCGCGGGTCGCGCTGGAACACTGGCAGTCGGTCAGCGAGGAACTCGACGCCAAGAGAGACGAGATTCGCGGAGCGTTCGACGCGGGCGAGACCTACGCCGACATCGCCGCGCACGCCACGCGCGACCAGTCGTTTACCGCGCTCGACCTCTACTCGAAGTACGGAAGGGCGGTGAACGCGCTGGTGTTGGACGTGGACGAGACCCTGCGCTCTGCGGGCGGGACGGACAACGAGATTCCCCGCGAGACGCTTCACCTGCTCACCGAGTTCCACGAGAAAGGCGTCCCCATCGTCGTCTGCACGGGCCAGACGTTGGAGAACGTCAAGGGCTTCGCCATCCAGGGACTCGGCAACGAGATAGTCCACTCCGGGAACCTGAGCATCGTCTACGAGGCGGGTACTGGAGTGTTCACGCCGGGCCACGGCGCGGAGACGAAGCGCCTGCTCTACGAGGAGTTGGACGACGACATCCGGAACGTCTTCGACACGGTGCGCTCGCAGGTCCTCTCGGCCGCCTCCGACGAACTCCGGCGATGTACCCACCTGCAGGGCAACGAGTTCAACGTCACGATGAAGCCGAACTTCGAGACGGGGAGTGCGCGCGCAGTGGAGGTCATCGACGACGCGCTGGTCTACTTGCTCGACTTGCTCGGCGAGACGGTGGCCGACGACGGAAGCTACTGGGCGCGAACCTACTACGCCGACAGCGACCCGGAGATTCGCGGTGTTCTCGAAGAACACGGCGAGACCCCCGACCACGATGTCGCGGCGATTCCGGCGGACGTACGGGACACCTTCGACCGGATCGACGTGGCCTACTACGAGGGCGACGCCGCCGAAATCGGCAGTCGGGAGTTGAACAAAGTGGTCGGCGTGGAGGCCGCGCTGGACGTCCTCGGCGTCGACGACCCCTTCACGCTCGTCATGGGCGACAGCAAGAGCGACCTCCGGGTGATGAAGTGGGTGGCGGAGAACGACGCGGGAATCGGTGCCGCGCCCGAACACGCCTCCCGCGACGTGTTGGACCACGTCATTCGAACCGACGAACTCATCTTCGACCGTGGGAAGGCGGGCGACGTCCTCCGGTCGGTGTACGCACTGAATCGACTCGCCCGATTAGGGTAGCCTTGCCATCGCAACCAGAGAGGACTTTCGGCCGTCAGCCCAATCGAGCGGTATGCAACAGTGTCCAGTCTGCGGGACGGACCTCTACGAGAACCGTGAATCGGAGTTCGTCACTCGCCACCTCGGACAGCAGTATCGGTTCTGCTCGGAAGTCCATCGAGACCAGTTCGAGCGTGCGCCGGGCGAACACGCCAGCGATTAGCCGTACCGGTAGACGAACCCGACAGTCGAAAGCGGGACGGTGGTGAGCCAGAGGAGCGTTCGCACTGCGAGAAGCTGAACCGACGAGAGCGGGTCGGATATCCACGAATCTTGGACGACGTAGTAACGGCCACCGTCACGGACGATGCGGTGTAACCCGTCAACTTCGCGCGACGAGACCGCCCGCCCGTCCTCGATAGCCTTCTGTATCGTTCTGTCGTATCGCGTGACTGACGGAGTGGGAGAGTACGCGATATCCGAGAGGACGGCCGCTTCGGACGCGTTTCGAGACGAGAGGGACACCGTTCCGTTCTGCTTCTGAACGGTCGGCGCGACGTACCCATCGCGGGTAGCGACGTACTTGTAGTCAGCGTACAGTTCCGTGTCGTTTACGTCGAGCGCGACCGGTTCGTCTCTCGCTCGCAGTTCGAACCCACAGGTGCGAGAGTTCTCGGTGATGCATCGACGGACGGACGGATGTGCGTCGATGTAGTGGCGTGCGTTCGACTCGTTCAACTCCACGGCACGGTACTCGTATCGCGGTTCGTCGGCGTGGGGAAACAGCCAGAGCGTGTTCGCGGCGAACGCGAGTGCCAGCACGAAACAGAGCAGGCCCACGAGTCGCCGGTTCACGAGGACACCTCTCGTCGGGGAACCATGCCGACAGAGTTGTCAGTCGATGACATATATTTTGTGATAGTCAAGAAGGGAAGAAAGCAAGGGGGAGAAGACTGAGGAACGGAAGACCGAGAAGATAGAAGGAACCGAGGAGTTCGACGCCTCGCTCAGGCGTTCGGTTGGACGCGCACCGTGTCGCCCGATTCGAGGGGGCTGCGAACCGAGAGCGGTTCCACGTCGCGTCCGGATTCGCGGAAAACTTTGGTGTCCGAACGGAGACCGAGACCGTCGACGATTCCGGCGCGGACCTGCGGGCCGTACCGTTCGCCGAGTTCGTTCACCACGTCTTCGACCGTCGCCTCCTCAGGGACTGCGACGCGGGCGTCGCGGGTTCCGGTTCGCGCGACCAGCGTACCGGAGAGTTTGACTGTGACGTTCATACTCGTACTTACGAGGCGGTCGATAAAAAGTTTACTCACTACTGAAAAAGTCCTGCCGTGGGCAAAACTGCTTATTGGCTCGAACCACGACTATCCCCCATGGAGCACGCACCCGAACCCGGTTCGGACGACCCGCTCTCGCTTCACGGGGTCATCCCGCCCACCATCACGGCGTTTTACGAGGACGAGTCGGTCGACTACGAATCGACGGCGGCACACGCCGAGTTCGTCGTGGACGGCGGCGCACACGGCGTCTTTCCCCTCGGCACGAACGGGGAGTTTCCCCTGTTGACGGGCGAGGAACGACGAGGGGTAGTCGAGGCAGTCACCGACGCCGTGGACGACGTTCCCGTCATCGCGGGCGTGGGCGCACCGAGCACGCGCGAGACCGTCGCCCACGCCGAACACGCCGAGTCGGTCGGCGCGGACGGTATCGTGGTCGTCACGCCGTACTACTTCCCGCTCGACCACGACGCCGCCGTCTCCCACTATCGGCGCGTCTGCGAGGCGGTCGACCTCCCGGTGTACGTCTACCACATTCCGAGCAAGACCGGGAACGCGCTGTCGCTCGACACCCTCGGCGACCTCTCCGCCATCCCGAATCTCGCCGGACTCAAGGATTCGAGCAAGGACGTTCCGTGGCTCGCGCAGGCCATCGCCACCTACCCGGAACTCACCTTCCTCGCGGGGTCCGACTCCCTGCTCTTCCCGGGGCTCGAAATCGGCTGTACGGGGATGGTCAGTGCGGTCGCGAACGCCTTCCCGGAACTGGTCGTCGACCTCTACGACGCCTACGACGCTGGCGACGAGGACCGCGCCCAACGGCTCCAGACCGAGGTGTTCGCGGTTCGAGACGCCTTCAAAGGTGGGTCGTACATGGCCGGCGTGAAGACGACTCTCGACCTGCGAGAGACGGAGTTCTCGCCCGGCCCGCTCCGAAGTCCCCTCCGAAAGATGGACGACGCAGACCGGACGGCGCTGGAATCCGACCTTCGAGCACTCGACCTCCTCTAATTTTCACGGTGACGTGTCGCTCGTTGGCGATAGGCTATAACAGGGAGGACGGCGTTCGTCACCGCATGGTCGCCTCGCGCGTGTTGGCGGTAACGCTCGTCGTCGTCTTCGTCCTCGGTAGCATCGTTTCACCTGCAACTGCCCGCCCGTCCGCTCCCTCCATCGACTCATGTACGACGATAACCGAGTCCGGCTACTACGTCCTCGGAACTGACATCCACGACGGGAAAACGCGTATCTCGACCGGCTGTATCGAAATCAAGGCCGACGGCGTCGTCCTCGACGGACAGGGTCGCACGCTCGACGGATTCGGCGTCAGTGACACGAGCGGTATCCTCGTGGAGAACGCCTCGGACGTGACAGTTCGGAACGTTCACGTGAAAGACTGGAATCGGGGCATCGCAGTCAGGAACTCTGCGGACGTGACGATACGAGGTGTGAAAGCGTCGAACAACGCTATCGGTATCGACGTCCAGGACACGGACGCTCGACTCACCAGAACCACCGCCACTGGTAACCTTCACGGCGTCGTCCTCGACGACCCGTGGGACGACGAAATCGAGAACAACGACATCGGGGAGAACCGCGCACTCGACGTTCAGGCTCCGATTTCGGTCGTGGACGTACTCGGTGTCAGACTCACGCTCGGCCCGCCGCTCGACCCCGACGGCGACGGACGGTACGAAGACCTGACCGGAAACGGTCACACCGGGTTCTGGGACGCGGTGGCGTTTCCGCTCGTCGTGGTGACAGACATGGTCGGCGTCGGCGACGTACTGACAGAACACCGAACCGCACTCGATTTCGACGGTGACGGTGGTCTCGACCACGGTGACGTGTTGGCCTACGCTGGACTCACGAGCGGCGCTTGATTTCCGAAGCCCACTCCGGCCACTCCTGGCGTTCCTCTCCGTCGAACGCCCCATCGCCGGACATCGACTTGATGGCGCTGGCGTCGTCCGTACTCCAGACCGCGCCGTCCTCGTGGAAGACGCCGTTCAGGACGCCACGTCTGCGCTGGACGAGTGCGTACGCGGGTTGGAGCATGAGCGACCAGAAGAAGTTCCCCACGCCCGCATCCCGGATGACCGGCGCGAGCGACGCGTAGTTCGGCGTCGCCTGCGCAGGTGAGATGTCTTTCTTTCCCCAGCCGAAGTTGGCGACGCGCTGCCACTCGGTCAGCCAGACGGGTATACTGATAGAGCGCCGAAGTTGCACTGCCTGCTGGAGTAGATTCCGATAGATTTCCTTCGTGTCCGGGTAGTTGTAGTGGAACTGTACCGCGTCGATACCCCAATCGATGTAGTCTGCTACGTTCGCCAGACTCGTCGAACCGACCGTGAGTGGAACACTCCCCCGTCGCTCGCGGATGACGCGGAACATCCCGCGGGCGAACCGCTTCTTCCACGTTTTCCATCCCGGTTCGTTCATTACCTCGATGGCGAGAAGTCGTTCGTCGTCCCCGTAGTGGTCCATCACCCACCGGGAGAACCGCTTCGGTTCGTCCCACTGGCCTTCGTTTTTCATCACGTCCGCGCTCGGCGAGAACACGCCCGTGGCAGTCCACGGGTCGGTGTTGTGAAGGTTCTTGGGCGTCGGTTTCCGTCCGACTCCCTCGAAGATTCCGAGCAGGATTTCGATTTCGTGGGACTCCGCCGTATCGAGGAAGTGGTCTATCGCTCGTCGAAGCCCTTCGGGGTCTTCGAGCCACGCTTCGTAGCTCAACCACGTTCGGAGCGAGTTCAGGTTGAGGCGAGAGGCGAACTCCATGTCGCGTTCCGTGACACCACGTTCGTACGTGTGCCACATCTGGAAGAAGTTGAACGCACGGGCTGGAATGTACATCGCCCCTCGGACGTCGACCGGCGGGTCGGCGGCGAGCGTTGTACAGCCTGCGAGTGGAACGGCAGATGCGATTCCGGCAGCGAGAAACCTCCGTCTCGTACACCGACGGCTCATGGAACCGCTGACGACGTCGAACTAATTCAACCTGATGGCAGGGTCGAACGGTCGTTACAAAATACAGTTTATACTGGTGTGGTATTACGAAAATCGTAAAACAACGGTTTGCAACGGTCTCTAACGCCTTAGACGGCATCTAGCAACGGTGAATGATTCTATCTATTTATATCAAACACCCGTTTGCCTGGAATTGTGACGCGAAAGACGACACGACGGCAGTTCGTGCAGCTCTCTGGCGATGCAGCGCTTTTCGGTTTTGCGGGCACTGCGAGTGCGAATCACACGACGAGCGACCCAGTTTCTGGCGCACCGGTACCTGACGACCCCGGTCAGTTCACCTACGCGACGATGGGCGAGGGTAACAACCCGACCGCGACGCTGTATGGGAACTTCAAGTGCCCGTACATCCGCGAGTTCGTCCTCGGGAACATGGAGGACGTCATTCAGGAGTTCGTCAAGCCCGGCCGCCTCGACCTGCGCTACCGGGCACTGGCGTACGACCCCCCCGGGGGAGTCCTCACACGGGTCGTCGTACTATTACATCTTGGACAGTGACCCACGCATCTCAGAGTGTGCGATGGGCGCGTGGGACGCCGAACCGGGCGAATACTGGGCGTTCTTCCGCGACATGTTCGAAGACCAGGTTTCGGGTACCGTGACCTACGACGACATGCGCGCCCGGATGCGCCAGTCCGACCTCGAAGAGCGGGGCACGACCATCTCGCGGGCGAAAGACGGACGCTACGAAGACCCGGTTTTTCAGACCCGATACGCGGCCGGGGACGACGACGTCCCGTTCACGCCGACGCTCGAACTGAACGGGGACACGACGGCACCGCACCACGACACCCAGGAGGTGCTGAACTGGATAGAAAGCCACCTCCCCGAGAACAGCACCAGCAGCGTCGTCGGTGAATCCTGGTCGGCGTCCGTCCAGCAGAGCGACCCAGAAAACTGGTTCGGCGTCGGACTGGCGGAATCTTACGACACACCGGTCGTCATCGCCAAATCGCTGACCTACAACGGGAACCACCCGACTCACGTCCGACTGCAGAACGTGGGCGGTGGTCGCTTCGAGTTCAAACTCGAAGAGTGGGATTACAAGGATGGCTGGCACGCCAAAGAGCGGTTGGGTTACACGGTTCTCGAATCGGGGACGCACTCGCTCGACGGCGCGAAAGCCGAGGCGGGTCGCGTGACGACGGACGAAACCTTCCAGTCGCTTCGGTTCGAACAGGACTTCTCCTCAACGCCGGTCGTCTTCAGCCAGGCCCAGACGTACCACGGCCCTCACGCGGTGGTGACGCGTAACCGAGACGTGACGTCGAACGGGATGAGCGTCCGGCTACAAGAACAGGACAGCTACGGGTGGCACACGAACGAATCGGTCGGCTACCTCGCAGTCGAAGAAGGGCACGGAACGCTCGGTGGGTCGGCGTTCGAGGCGGGCCGGACGTCCGATTCGGTCACCGAAGACTGGCCCCGGCTTTTGTTCGACCGCTCGTACGACAGTCCGCAGTTCGTAGCGGACATCCAGACGTACCACGGCTGGGATTCGTCCGAGATCCGGTACCGCAACCTCTCGTCGTCCGGCGTCGAAGTGCGTATCGAAGAAGAGCGAAGCGACGACAGCGAACGCGACCACACTACCGAGTCGGTCGGATACCTCGTCTTCGACGGGGTCTGACCGTCGAGTACGGTTTTCCACGTCCTCAAACGAACATTAGACACCTCTTAATCGCACCCCGAACGGACGAGTCGGGGTCGGCGTTCTATCGAAGGTCCGTCGTGAGAAACGGACTGGAACGACCCACTTATGCCTCCGTGCTACTCGTTAACTGGTCAATAGTAAGGGTACCCGGAACCGAAGGCAGAGACGAGATGCCTGACCAGCAGACTGCCACTCGGGTCGTTGGCTACTACCGCCGCGGACGGTACGAACTCCGAGCAGAAGATTCCATCAACGCGTGGATTAGCGCGGAGAATCCGATAGACGTTCTTCAATAAGCGTCGTCGGTATCCGCCGACGGAACAGTCGATACCAGTCGAACTTTTACTACGGAGAGAGTCCCCGCTAGCATGGGACGCGAGTACGCCAAGCTGCACGACCCCAACGCAGAGTACACGATGCGTGACCTCTCGGCCGAGACGATGGGCGTCACGGGCGAGCGGAGCGGTGTACGCGACATCGAGATAACGGACGTACAGACGACGATGGTGGACGGGAACTTCCCGTGGACGCTCGTTCGCATCTACACCGACGCCGGAATCGTCGGAACGGGCGAGGCCTATTGGGGCGCGGGCGTCCCCGAACTCATAGAGCGGATGAAACCGTTCCTCGTCGGCGAGAATCCGCTGGACATCGACCGTCTGTTCGAACACCTCGTCCAGAAGATGTCGGGCGAAGGTTCCATCGAGGGCGTCACCGTGACGGCCATCTCCGGTATCGACGTCGCACTCCACGACGTGGCGGGGAAGGTGCTCGAGGTGCCCGCCTACCAACTGCTCGGCGGCAAGTACCGCGACGAGGTTCGGGTGTACTGTGATTGTCACGCCGGCGAGGAGGCAGACCCCGAGTCGAACGCCGACGAAGCGGAGCGCGTGGTCGAGGAACTGGGCTACGACGCTCTGAAGTTCGACCTCGACGTTCCCTCGGGACACGAGAAAGACCGGGGGAACCGCCACCTTCGGAATCCGGAGATAGAGCACAAAGTCGACATCGTGGAGGCGGTTACCGAGCGCGTCGGCGACCGCGCCGACGTGGCGTTCGACTGCCACTGGACGTTCTCCGCCGGGAGCGCGAAGCGACTGGCCCACCAACTCGAAGAGTACGACGTGTGGTGGCTCGAAGACCCCGTTCCGCCGGAGAACCACGACGTTCAACGCGAGGTGACCGGGAACACGACGACGCCCATCGCGGCGGGCGAGAACGTCTACCGCAAGCACGGCCACCGCCGACTCCTCGAAAAGCAGGCCGTGGACATCATCGCGCCCGACATGCCAAAGGTCGGCGGCATGCGTGAGACGCGGAAGATAGCCGACCTCGCGGACACCTACTACATCCCGGTCGCCATGCACAACGTCGCCTCCCCCATCGCCACGATGGGGAGCGCCCACGTCGGCACCGCCATCCCGAACGCGCTGGCGGTCGAGTACCACTCCTACCAACTCGGCTGGTGGGAAGACCTCGTCGAAGAGGACGTCATCGAAGAGGGCTACATCGAGATTCCGGAAAAGCCGGGACTCGGCGTGACCCTCGACATGGACGTCGTGGCGGAACACATGGTCGCCGGTGAGGAGTTGTTCGACGAGGAATAGCCTCGTCAATCTAGGAAATTTCGAATCTTCTAATTAGAGAGGGTGATACGACGATTCAAACGGTTTCTTCGAATCGCGCATTCCACACGACAAACAGAAAATATCCACCGTCTACTCTCGCCTCTTACCCCATCGATAGAGGAATTACGCATCCGTACTAAATACCCCCGACACATTACGGGATCATCAACTACCGAAACTATTTTTTATAATGTTCCGACACAAAGCTTATTCGACGATAATAACTCTAAATTGGACATGGCGAGAACACATCGGCGGGAGTTTCTCAAAGCGGTCGGTATCCTCGGTGCGTCAGCCACGGTCGGAACCGAGTTCGCACACACCGCGATGGGTACCGGCGAATCCACCGGGCCGTGGACGACGTACCGCGGAAACGCCGGACGGACAGGGGCGACCACCGATAGCGGACCCGGTTCGAACGTGACCACCGACTGGTCGTTCGATATGGGTGGTGAAATGTACGGCGTCGAACCGGTCGTCGGGGACGGCACGCTGTATCTGGCCGTGACCACGGCCAACTCCCCTTCGGTCAGTGAGGGGTACGTCGCCGCCTACGACCCGGCGACGGGCGACGAACGCTGGAAACGGGACGACATCTCTGCCCCGGCGACACCGACTGTCGGTAATGGCACCGTCTATTTCGACACGAGGGGCTCCGAAGACGCCGATTCGACCGGATTCTTCGCGGTCGATAGCGAGACCGGTGAAACGAAGTGGCACAAAGTGCCCTCGTCCGGTGTGGGCGACCCGTTGGTCGCAAGCGGCCGATTGTACAGCAAGATGGGGGGGAACGCCTGCGAACTCGACCCCGAAACGGGGGAGGACGTCTGGAAGACCGACGATATCGGCGGCAGTGCGTGCTACGCCGACGGAACGCTCTTCTACGGCGGGGGTGTCGCCCTGAGCGCCGACGACGGTTCTGTTCTCTGGGACGTGTCTGGGGACGACGACGAACTGCAGACGGTCGCCGACGGGCTGGTGTTCGGCGTCGTAAACGAGAGCGGCGGCGACGCAGTCGTCAAGGCGCGGTCGACTGCCGACGGAGCGGTTCAGTGGTCGTACTCCCTCGGAAACGAGCGCTACTGGTGGGCAGACCGACTGACGGTCGCTGGAGGGCGTGTCTTCTTCCGAATCAACAGCACTATACGGGCACTCGACGCGACGACGGGGGAGGAAGCGTGGACGTACGAGGCGGACGCAGAACTCACGGGTGCCCTGACGGTGGCCGACGGCACCCTCCTCACCGGTGGCCGGACGAACCCCGAGTCCGATTCGGGAGACGCCACCGTCGTCGCCATCGATGCGGCGTCGGGCGAGCACAGGTGGGACTACACCTTCGGAAGCTGGGAGTTCGAAGATTACGGTCCCGCAGCCAACACGCCCGTCGTCGCCGACGGAAGAGTGTTCACCGCCACGTTCCCGAAGGGGTCGACCACCGACTGGGTTTACACCGAGTACGGCGACTTCCACGTTCTCTTCGCCGACGAAACGACGGAGACGACCACGGAAACGACGGAAACGACTACGGCAGAAACGACGGAAACCACTACGGCAGAAACGACCACGACCGGCGAAGAGACGACAGAGACGACCACGACGACTGCGGAAACGACCACGACCGGCGAAGAGACGACCACGAAGACGACTACAGAAACGACAGCCACCACCGAGACGACGGAATCGGCCACCGAGACGACGACGGCGACTACGAAACGCTCCGAGAGAACGACAACGACGACGACTTGGACGGAAGCGCCGGGGACGAATACGACGGAGACGACGGGGTCGGCAGGCGGCGGGATGGGGACCACCACGACTGCGACTGACGGCCAACCGGGATTCGGTATCCTCACTACGGTCGGTGGACTCGCGGGCGTAGGTGCGTACCTCCGAACCCGTCTCGAAGACGAGTAATCTCCGCTCTCGGGGGTTCTTGGTTCCTTGCAACACGCAAGCCGAATTCGACGCGTGGTTCGGCGGTTTCAGGCTCGCAACTGCTCGCCGACCGATTTTCTGAAGACGGCAACGACCGCACAGACGGCGAACAGCCACACCGCCACGATTTCGAGAGAGGTCGCCCGACCGGCGGTCAACCCGGTTCCGAGGAGGAGATGACCCCCGAGCGAGAGCAAGAAGGCGAGAAAGCCGAAGTGCCAGACGCCATCGACGTACAACGCCGGGTTGTACGAGAGAAGCGCGTACGCGACGATGGCTGGGAGTCCGACGTAACCGACGAACCAGATCGGATTCGGCACGTCGAGGGCGTCGGCCAGCGGGCCGATGAGCGTCACGAGCGCCAACTGTAGCGCCACCGTGACGCTCACGACTCTGAAGACACTGACCATGGCATCGATTCCTGGTCGCGGACGATAACTATTCCTAAAAGAATTTCTAAATCTATATGTTGAAGGGCGAACAAATGAACGACGATCCCCACTACCGCGAAGTACAGCGGTTCCGACAGGGCTGGCTATGGGCGTTCTTGCTCGTCACGAACGTTCCGGTTGGACTACTGGTCGCCGTCATAATCGTCGACGAATCCGGCGGATTCACCCGAGAAGCGGTCACGACCATCGTGTTGGTGGTGTTCGCGCTCGTGCTTCCACTGGTGGCTATCCACAGAGCTGCACTCGTGACCGAGGTGCGAGACGACGGCTTGTACTGCAAGTTCTTCCCGTTTCATCTTCGATACCGGCACGTTCGGTTCGACGCGATGACGCACGTCGAATCGACCAGTTACAGTCCGATACGCGACTACGGCGGATGGGGGGTCAGATTGGGCGTTTCGCTCTCTCGGCGGGGACTCACGTGGGATGAGAAGGGAATGGCGTACGTCGTCAGTGGTGCGAGGGGTGTCCGTATCGAGCGAACAGACGCGCGGCCACTGCTCGTCGGTTCACAGCGAGCAGACGAACTGCGCCGAGCCATCGACGCTCGCCGATAGCACCCAAAAATCTGTACGTGACAGAGCGACGGCGAAGGTCGGCCTACGCCTTCTCGTCGAGTATCGCGTTCGCCTCTTCGATGCTGCTCGCAACTTCTGTGGTGTACTGGACGTCGCCTGCCCTGTCCATCTGCATGTTTGCGATTGGCGAGTCCGGTGCGACGCGCACGACCGTTCCGACGTCGCTCGCGTCTATCGTCTCTTTTACCTTCACGAGTTACACTGTCATCTCACAGTTTGTTTAACAGTGATAGACCGGGACCGGGAAACGGGTTCTCTCACACTGCAGCAGGTTTGACCTTCCGTCCGACCCACAACAAACTCCCGACGAGCAAGACCAGAGCGAGGGGGACGAGCGCCGAGAACGCGGTCAGGATGATTCCCGACGCCTGAACGCCGAGGACGATGAGCACGACCGGGCCACAACAGGCCGCACCCGAGAGGAGTGCCGGTATCCCGGCGAGGATGCCCGACGACCCCGAGATCCCGCACGCTTTCGGCTGTCGCCACGCGAGATAGGTCACCGCGAGGTTCACCCCGACCAGGGTCGCGAGTATCCATCCTAACAGGAGGTTCAGCGGCGAGACGAGCAGGGTTGCGACGCCGGCGTCGAGGCGAGCGACCGGTTCCCACGAGAGCGACCCGACGGGTTCGAACGCCCGCGAGAGCGGGTCGCTCACGACGAGCAGTCCGAACTCGCCGCTCCCGGCCGTGAGGTGACCGATGGCGAAGAGGTAGGCGGCCAGATAGCCGACAGTCACTCCCACGAACACGAACAGTGCGTCGGTTCGATGGAGCGTCGCCCTGACCGCGAATCCGGTTCGAGCGAGCGTCTCACCTACCCGTCCGCGGTGAATCGCCTCAGTCATGAACACTCGTCTCCGGGTAGAATCCCGCCCACGCGAACCACATCGCATCAAAGGCGTACTGGCGGTCGAGCGGGAGTTTTTCGGGTGCGTGAGCCGTTCCGTCCGGACCGACTGCCCGCCCGTCACGCGACTCGAAGGTCTTCTTCTCCGGGTTGCGGTAGACGTACGCCGTGTCGAGCGGTGGGTCGTAGACGGCGAGCAGTGGCGTTCCCGCGAGTTTTCCGGTTACGATGCCCTCCTTCCGGAGTACGTCTTTCGGGAACGCGGCGGCCCCGTCGGGCGTGCGAACCCCGACGACGACGCTCTTCGTTGGGAGAAGATCGTCGGATTCGAGCGGGGGAAACAGGGGCGCACCGCCGGCGTAGTAGCCGCCCCGGGGGGTGTACGACCCGTAGGGGTCGCGGTCGTAATCGCGGACGTAGCCGGTGTCCTCGGAGAGGACGCGGGTGTCGGGGTGTGCGTCCCGCCACCTGCCCCACGTCGTCCAGACGAGTCGGAACTCGCGGAGCGAGCGACCTTCGAAGGTCCCGGAGATGGCCGTCCCGAGCATCTGGGGCCACCTGCTGCCGGTCTTCCGGTCGTACATCACGAGGTTGTCGTTTAACAGTCGCCCCGAGACGCCGAAGGTCGTCTCTCCGCGTTCGAAGCCCATCGCGGTTCCCGTCAGGGGACAGTAGGAGACGGTGACCGGTTTCCCGTCGAGCGTATCGTTCGTAATCTCGTGCCAGACGAGGATTTCCTGCGGGTAGGCTTTCACATCCCCGTCGCGGGCGATGCCGAACACGACACTGTCTGCAGAGAGGCGGTCGTTCGCCTTCTTCGCGTTCGTGAACGACGGTTCGTCGATGGAGGGGATACCGTCCTTGGGCGGGCCGCCGGAGACGACCTCTTCTCGGAGCTTCTTCATCGAGTACTGGACGGTGAGCGGATTCGCCGCGAGCGGTAGACCCTTCATCGTCGGGCCGGTCGTGGACGGGGCCGTCGTTGTCTGTCGTTTATCCGCACTGCCTCGACCGAAGTCGGAGCCGAGACAACCCGTGAGCGCCGCTATCCCCCCTGCGGCGGTCGTCGCTATAAATCTGCGCCGAGCTTGCTGTGCCATGTTCTGTCATAGCACCAGATGGCGGTTAACAGTTATACGAGTGTGCAACCGGCCTGCACACCCCGTCAGGTCAGCAGATAGCGTCAGGTCAACAGATCGGCTTCGGGTCGAGTCCCATCCCGGTCAGCGTGTCGGCATAGTCGTCGTAGGCGACCTGGATGGTCTCCTCGGCCACGTCGTGCGCTCGCTCCCAGTCCGCCTCGCTCTCACACCACTCTGCGAGCAGCGACACACTGTCTGCGACGTTCTCGTTCGTGTCGGCGCGCAGGTCGCGGAACAGGTTCGCCAGTCGTTCGTCAGACTGGTTGACGAAGAAGTTCACGACCTGCAGGAGCGTCCGGTCGCCCACGAGCGACCGCCCGACGAGTCCACCCGCCCGCGAGACGTCGTCGTCGAGTTCGCGGAGGAACGCGTGCATCGGGTCGGGGTCGGCGGCTTCGAACTCGTCTAACTTTTCTCTCACCCGACGGAGGTGGTCTCGCTCCTGTTCGGCAAATCGCCCGAAGGCGTCGTTCGACGTGGCCCACGCGGAGAACGTCTCGGCAGCGGTGTGCTCACTTTTCGCCGCGGCCGTGAGCACCACCTCCGATTCGAGGTCCGCCCCGGTGAGCGCGACGAGCAGTTGTTGTGAGCCGAGACGGTCGAGTTCGGTCGCTCTCGCGTCCCGTACCGAGTCGGCGAAGTCGTCTGCGTCCATAGCAGCGAGACGACGACACGCGACAAAACGTTTGGGCGGACTGGCGACGGGGAGACGACAGGATTGGGCGACTGCTTTTGCCCTCGAATCTCGTAGTCGGTACATGGCCGACGCCCTCTCCGCCCGCGAACTGTACGACCGCCTCCAGCGCGGTGACCCGGTGACGGTGCTTGACGTTCGCAACCGCGACGAGTTCGAGACGTGGCACATCAACGCGCCGAAGACGGTACAGACGCCCTACGCCGAGTTCGTGAGCGCGAAGGTGCGCGACGAGGTTCCCGAACTCGCGGCGTCGCTCGACCTGGGTGACGGCGGCGAACCGGTCGTCGCGGTGTGTCCCCGAGGCGAAGCGAGCGAACAGGTCGCAGAACTGCTCCGTGATACCGGAATCGACGCGATGAATCTGGACGACGGGATGAACGGCTGGGCACGGGTGTACGTCGCCCGGGAAATCGATGGGGGTGAGAAAGGCGACGAAACCGTCGTCCAGTACGAACGCCCCTCCAGTGGATGTCTGTCGTATTTCGTTGTCTCTGGCGACGAGGCCGCCGTCGTCGACCCGCTCCGGGCGTTCGCCGACCGATACGTCGAGGACGCGAAAGAACGCGGTACCGCCCTCCGCTACGCCATCGACACGCACGTCCACGCCGACCACGTCAGCGGAATCCGCGAGGTCGCCGAGGCGTCCGGTGCGGAACCGGTTCTACCGCGGGGCGCGAGCGAACGCGGTCTCGCTTTCGACGCGACGCCCGTGGACGACGGCGACGAACTCTCGGTCGGAGAGGCCGCGCTGACCGCCATTCACGCGCCCGGCCACACCAGTGAGACGACGTTGTTCCGACTCGGAACCACGCTGTTCAGTGCTGACACGTTGTTTCTGGATGGAATCGGGCGGCCCGACCTCGAACACGAGGCGAGTCGCGTCTCGGAACGAGCGAGCGGGGAGGGTGAGACTCCTGCGGAGTCTCCGAGCGGTGAAACTCCGAGTAGCGACTCGCGAGCCGGGACAGACAGTGCAGCAGCACTGGCGGACGACCTCTACACGACGCTCCACGACCGCGTGCTCACGCTCCCCGACTCGACGCTCGTCGCGCCGGGGCACGTCCACGCCGAGACGCCACGGGCGGACGAGGGCACTTTCACTGCGCGATTGGCGACGGTGCGTGAGTCGGTCCCGCTGCTCGAACTCGACCGCGAGCGGTTCGTGGCGCGTGTCGCTGGCGAGTTACCGCCGCGACCCGCGAACTACGAGGAGATAGTGGCGGTGAACCTCGGCGAGAGCAGTGTCGAAGAAGAAACGGCGTTCGGACTGGAACTCGGGCCGAACAACTGTGCCGTTTAAGCGCGGTCGGTCTCCTCGTCGATGTCGACGTGTCGTCCGTCCGCCCGGTCGCCGTCGTCCACGTCTTCGTCTGGGATGCCTTCGGCGTCCGACTGTTCGAGTTCCGCCGAATCCATCTCTTCGTCCACTCGGTCGAGTTCGGCTTCGACCTCTCGTTCGCGCTCTTCTTTCATCTGTCGCTCGCGGTCACGGTTGTCTTCAGCCATCGTTGCAGTGGTGATAGCGTCCTCGCGTACTTTGGCGTAGTGGCTCACCGTCCGGCGAGGACGACGTTCAGTGTGGCTCCGACCAGCAGGAGGACGCCCGCGAAGTAGAGCCACGTGAGGAAGACGATGACCGTCCCGAGGATACCGGCGAAACCGTACTTGCTCGACCCGCTCATGAACATCTGGAAGCCGAACTGGAGGACCAGCCAGCCGACGGCAGCGAAGAGTGTCCCTGGTATCGCTTCTCGAATCGATACGTCAACAGGCGGGAGCACGTAGTACAGCGGGAGGAAGACGAGCACGAGTCCAACCAGAAGGAGGGAACTGAAGGCGACGTTGAGGAAGGGAATCCACGCCAGAATCGGCGTCCCGAGCACGGCACCGACGGCAATCATCAGTGCGACGCCGAGAACTACCGCGATGAGGGTCACGATACCCTTCTTCAGCTGCTCGACGATTCCGACGTCGGGAAACGTCTCGTACACCTCCTCGAAGGCGACGACGAGCCCGCGGAACAGTTTCAGACTGCTCCAGAGGAGGACGACGAGGCTCGCCACGGATGCTCCGGCACTGCCCGAGGTGTTCTGTAACGTTCGGTTCAACAGTGCCTTGCCTTCTTCGGAGAGGAACTGTCCTGCTCGGGTGACGAGCTGGTTGGCGAACGCCTCGCCGCCGACGAGCGTCCCGACCGCCAGCGCGAGGAGGACCAGCGGAAACAGTGAGACGAAGGCGTAGTACGCGAAACTCGCCGCGAGAAATGTCACGTTTCGCTCCTGCACGACGTCGACCACCGACCGTGCCGTCGAGACAACGCTCATAGGGCAACCACACGCTCCGTCGTAAAGTTTCGTTCGGCCATGCGAACGATGATGTGTCGTGAGGGGTTCGCGAAGAGAAGGTGTCACCGTCGTTCGCACGACTCGAACCCGGCAGAACCGACCGTACCCGGAACTGGTTTGTCGTCTCGTTTCCACGACACGATATGGAACTCGACCCGACCGAGGTGCGGTCGCTCTACCGGACGCTTGCGGGTGCCGTCGTCCCGCGACCCATCGCGTGGGTGAGCACCCGGCGTCCGGATGGCGTGGACAATCTCGCACCGTACAGTTTCTTCAACGTGGTGAGCGTCGCACCTCCGGTCGTGATGTTCGCGCCGGTGGACGGTGAGGACGGACTGAAAGACACGCCCGCAAACGTTCGGGAGACCGAGGAGTTCGTCGTCAACATCGTGACCGAACCGCTCGCGGAGGCGATGAACGCGACGAGTGCGACGCTTCCGCACGGCGAGAGCGAGTTCGACCACGCCGGCCTCGACCGTGCCGAGTCGACCACGGTGGACGCCCCGCGCGTGGCCGACTCGCCGGTCGCGTTCGAGTGTTCGCTATACGAGATGGTCTCCATCGGCGCGTCCACGATGGTGCTCGGCGAGGTCGAGTGGGTTCACGTCGCGGACGAGGTGACGACCGACGGCAGGGTCGACGTGACGAAAATCGATTCTATCGGCCGTCTCTCAGGAAGCCTGTACACCCGGACGGGCGACCGGTTCTCGATGGAGCGACCACCATGACCGAAGGCGACGTCATCGACGAATCCGACGCGCCGGTCACCGTAACCCGCCTCGAAGCCGACCTCCGTGACCTCGGTCTCTCGGCGGGCGACACTGTGCTGGCCCACTCGTCGCTCTCGTCGCTCGGCTGGGTCTGTGGCGGTGCGCCGGCGGTCGTGGACGCACTGCGCTCGGTCGTCACCAAAGACGGAACGGTGGTGATGCCGACCCACACTGGCCTGTCGGACCCGGCAGACTGGGAGAACCCACCGGTCCCGGACGACTGGGTGCCCGAGATACGGGCGACGATGCCCCCGTATCGCCCCGACGTGACCCCGACGCGCGGGATGGGTGCGATTCCGGAGTGTTTCCGGAACTATCCCGGCGTCGTCCGGAGTCGGCACCCACACTACTCCTTCGCGGCGTGGGGTGGGGACGCGGAATCGGTCGTCGCCGACCACGAGTACGATTTCGGACTCGGCGAGGCGTCGCCGCTCGCACGACTGCACGAGTTGGACGGGACGGTTCTACAGTTGGGGACGAGTTACGAGACCAACACGTCGCTCCATCTCGCCGAATATCGCGGGGAGTTCGAGAAGGAAACCGTCACGGACGGCGCACCCGTGCTGGAAGACGGCGAGCGCGAGTGGGTCACGCTCGAAGCACCGGCTATCGACGACGGCGATTTCGAGGCGGTCGGCGAGGCGTTCGAACGCGAGTGTCCGGACGCGGTCGCTCATGGACAGGTCGGTGGTGCCGAAACGACGATTATGGGTCAGAGAGAACTGGTGGACTTCGCAAGCGAGTGGTTCGGTCGAAACCGCTAGTCGTCTGCCGCCGCGGTGTCGGCGTCCATCGCTTCCACGTCCGACTCGATGCTCGGCGGATATTTCCCTCGGTCGAGTATCAGGTCGCTTTGCGGGCGGGCCATGCAGGTGAGCGCGTACTTCTCTGCCTCTTCGTCGGTCAGTCCACGGGCGGCCGGTTGGGTGACCTCGCCCTCCACTATCTCCGCAGAACAGGCGAGACACATCCCGACGCGGCAGGAGTACTCCTGTGCGATTCCCTCCTCGATGCATCGGCTGAGAATCGTCTGTTTGTCCGAGACGGTGATGGTCTCGCCCGTCCCGACGAACTCGACGGTATACTCGTTCATACCCCGGCGTACGAACGACCTCGGCAAAACTCTTTATCCCCTATTGTGTCCCCTCGAAAACGACGCAGAACGCCCGACACCGTCCATAAAGAGTTTTCTCGGTTCCCTCTCGTAGCGAAATGCATGACTGAACGATACGATATGGTCGTCGTTGGCGCGGGAACCTCCGGGTGTTACGCCGCGGCGACCGTCGCCCGCGAGGGGTACGACGTCGCAGTCGTCGAGCGAAAGTCGGAGGAAGAAGCGGGACACATCGCGTGCGGTGACGCACTGAAGGGTGCCGACGCGTTCCCGGAGGCCATCCCAAAGGAGAAGATCGAAGCCGCGTTCACGAACACCGACGTCGACCACGGGCGATTCGAGATTCCGAAAGAGGACACCGTCCTCGAAATCCCGGTTCCCGGCGAACTCGCGGTCATCGACCGCTGGGAGTACGGACGACGCATCATCAAGGGCGCGAAAGAGGCGGGAGCCGAGTTCCACTACGACACCGTCGTCCAGGACGTGACGCAGGACGACGACGGCCGCGTCACGGGCGTTCGCGCGAAACGCAATGGGAACGTCGTGGAGTACGAATCGGAGATACTCGTCGACGCCGCCGGGTCGCTCTCGATTCTACAGGACAAGACGGATTTCTCCGACTCGACGTTCGACACCAACGTCACCTACTCGCAGTTCTGTTCTGCCTACCGCGAAATCGTCCACGTCGAGGAACCGGTTCCGTGGGACGACGCTCTCGTGTTCAAGCCGACCACTCGCTCCGCGGGCTACCTCTGGTACTTCCCGCGCACGAGCACGGAAATCAACGCCGGACTCGGCTTCCAGATGAACGAAGAGCCGATGAAGCTGGTCGAAGACCTGAAACGCGACCTGCAAAACCGTCCCGAGTTCCACGGTGCGACCGTCGAGGACAAACTCGGCGCGGCCCTGCCGACCCGACGCCCCTACGACTCCGCCGTCGCGCCCGGCTACATGGCGGTCGGCGACGCCGCAGGCCACGTCAATCCGACGACCGGCGGCGGCATCGCGGGCGCGGCTTACGCGGGCAAGTATGCCGGCGAGCAGGCCATGGAGGCGCTGGAGGCTGGCGACGTGAGCGAGGATACCCTCTGGCGGTACAACCAGCGCGTCATGGACCACTTCGGGTCGCGCTACGCCGGACTGGACATCTACAACGTCTTCACGACCGCCGTGGACGTCGACGACCTGATGGGGATGCTCGGGGCGCTTCCGACCGAGAAGCTCTCCGAGGCGCTCTACTCGGGAAGCGCGAACATCGGCTGGCGGCTCAAGCTCCAGACCGCCATCGACGCCCGCGACCACTGGCGACTCATCTACGACCTGTACAGGACGAAGAAGTTGGCCGACCAGGTCATCGACCACTACGACCACTATCCGACCGACCCCCGCGGCCTTCCGGCGTGGCAAGAGGCCCGTGACGACCTGATGGACGAGGTGTACGCGACGACCGGCGCGGCACCGAAGTACTGAGGACCACTCCGTACCTCGAATCTATCGACGAAGCACCCAGAAAAGAGCTTTTGACGGGCAGGCAATTGTTGAACTTATGGCATCTGCCGAGACGAAAATTCGAGCGACGTTCGTCGTTCTCGGCGTACTCTGTTGGTACGGGACGACGCTCCTGACCGAGAGCACCGTCGTTCAACTCGCAGTGCTTGTCGGGATCGGGCTGATCGCGCCGAACGTCGTCGTCGAAGCGAGAGACCGACGATGACGGTCGTTCTCACGCTCCCGCGTTCGTGTCGCGTTCCGCGATTATCTCGCTCGCCTGCCGAAGTACGTTTCGTTTCCAGTGGTCGATGTCGTTCGCTTCGACCTGTCTCTGCATCCGCTGCATTCGGTTCGAACGCTCTTCCGGACTTATCTCTAGCGCCTGCTGGATGCTGGCGGCGAACGCTTCGGTGTCGTTCGGATGGACGGTCAACGCCTCGTCTCCGAGTTCTTCGTGCGCGCCGACGAGTTCGCTGAGCACCAGCGTCCCGGGGTCGGCCACCTGCGAGGCGACGAACTCCTTCGCCACGAGGTTCATCCCGTCGCGGAGCGAACTCACGAGACAGACGTCGGCCTCGCGGTACAGTGCGGCCAGCGCCGACTGCGGGAGGTAGTCGTCGATGTAGACGACCGGTTGCCACGACTCCGTCCTGAAGCGGTCGTTGAGTTGGTCTATCTGCTCGGTGACGTTCGACTGCACCTGCTGGTACTCGTCTATTCGGCTCCGACTCTCGCTGGCTTTCTGGACGTACGTGAGTCGCTCGCGGAACTCGGGATACCACTCCCAGAGGTGTTCGAGCGCGGCGAGTCGCTGTTCGATTCCCTTCGTGTAGTCAAGTCTATCGACGCCGACGGCGAGTTGTCTGTCCGCTGTCAGCGGATACGTCTCGCGCAGTGACTCCCACTGTTCGTCGGCGTCACTCGACGCCGCGAGGGTTCGCCGTTCTTCGGCGTCGATGCCGAGGGGGAACGCGGCGACATGGATGGTTCGTCCGTCGTAGTGGATTCGACCGCGTTCTCGGTCTACCTCCACGTCAAGTGCGTTCGAGACGCAGTCGATGAAGTTCTGACAGTACTGGTCGAGGTGGAAGCCGAGCAGGTCGTTCGCCAGTAGCCCCTCTAGTAGTTCGTCGTACTGTGGACAGCTCTGGAACACGTCCCACGAGGGCCACGGGATGTGCCAGAACTGCATACAGAACACGTCGGGTGCCTGCTCGCGTACCATCCGCGGTGCCAGCGCGAAGTGGTAATCCTGGAACCAGACGACCGCGTCCGAGTCGCCGATTCGCTCTCGAATCGCGTCCGCGAACTGCTGATTGGTCTCCCGATAGTGTCGCCAGTACCGGGCTTTCGGCGTCGTCTTCGCGGTGTCCGAGTGACACAGCGGCCAGAGCACCTTGTTGCTGTAGCCGTAGTAGTAGTTGATCACCTGTTCGTCGGTGAGCGAGACGCGTTTCAGTTCGTACGCGGGCGACTCGGGTGGGACCCGCACACAGCCGTTCTCGTCGGTCACCTCGGTATCGGCGTCACCGCTCGCCCACGCGACCCACGTTCCGCCCGTGCTCGCCATCATCGGGTCGAGCGCCGACGTGAGTCCGCCGGTCGGCCGAACGACTCGAATATCGCCGTCGTCTCGCTCGTGCGTGTACGGTTCTCTGTTCGATACGAGCACCAGTTCACGGTTCTCGAACGGTTGCGATGTCGATGCCGCGTTTCGGTTCACGTTCGTCGTCGCTCCTATAGTTTTGTCCATTGGTCTAGTTCGTCTACGTCGTCTGTCCATCGATTGCACGGACAGCCCATTCACCTCATGGGTTGCACTCGCAAGTTCCTTTATGTCGAGAGGACGCCCTCGCACGGAGAGAAATCGCCGGGCGGAACGAGGGTCGTTCGAGTCTCTCCTGCTTATCGGTCGAACAGGTCGTCGTGACGCTCCGCGAGGTCGGTGTACGCACCGGAGGAGTACGCCTCGAACGTTTCGTCCGGGTCGATGGCCGTCTCCGCGATGGGGGTCACCTGTGCGGGAACTCCCCGAACGAACGACTCCGGCGGAATCGTGAACGCTTCGGGGGTCACGGTTCCCGCCGCGACGATGCTTTGCTCGCCGACTCGCACGTCGCTGTTCACCGTCGCGTTGAAGCCGACCAGCGTTCCGTCACCGATTTCCGCGTCGTTTACCACCGCGCCGTGACCGACCATCACCCGGTCGCCGACGACCGAGGCGTGGATGGTGGCGTTGTCGCCGACGTGCGATTCCACCCCGACCCGCACGGGAGCGACGTCGCCGCGGAGCACTGCACCCGGCCAGACGCTCGCGTCGGCCTCGATGCGGACGTCGCCCACGAGCGTCGTCGCTCGACTGACGTGGGCGTCCTCGTGGACGGACGGTTCTTCCCCCTCGAACTGGTAGCTTCGAGCCATAGTCCTGACACGACGCTCGGTGGCAAAGCTCTGCCGGGGGTAGCTTTTACCCGGAGGACGTCGTCTACTCACCCATGTTCAAGGCGCAGATATCCGACGGCGAACAGATACCGTGTGCTGACTACGAGAACGGAGAGTTCGGGGTCACGCTCTACGGAGAGGACCGCGAGTTCCTCGCGTTTGTTCCGTACGCACACTTGCTCTGGGTCGGACGTATGGACGACGCCGATCGTACCGTCTGGTAGGGCGAGTCGGCGGTCGACGCCGGTCGCTACCCGGAGAGCCACCAGCCGAGGAGTTTCTCTTTTTCCTCCGGACTCGGATGTTTCTTCGACCGGCCGTACTCCTTGCCCTCGAGAATGTCGCGTTCGAGGCGGTTTCGCGCCAGTCGAAGCGCGTGGCCCGCGCCGAACCCCTCGCCGGTTCCGACGAAGTGGCCCTTGTCGGTGAAGAGGCGAATCCGCGCCAGGAGTAGCGGCGTCCCGCGGAACGTCTCGTCGTGTTCGTGGAGGTAGACGCGGGCGTCGTAGACGGTCATCCGACCGAACTTCCCGGCGACGCGCTCTATCATCTCGACCAGTTCCTCGCGCGAGGTGTCGTCCAGCAGGTCGATACCGTCAATCTGGACCGTGAGGTGCTCTTCGCCCGTCCAGGTCAGCGACCTGAGCGCGTCGGTTTTCGTGACGATGCCGGTCGGTTCGCTGCCCACCGCGACGACCAGCGATGAGACCCCCGCCGACAGCATCCGTCCGACTGCTTCGTCCAGCTCGTCGTCGGGGTCGACCGTCAACGCCGGCTCCGACATCACGTTCCGTACCGGGAGGTCGAGCAGACGGTCCAGTTCGCCGCGTCGTTCGCCGAACCCGCCGTGTGACCGGTCGCCGAATCCGCCGGGTGACCCGCCCTCTTCCTTTCGAATCTCGCGTGCGGAGAAATCCAGCAGGTCGAAGAGACTCACGACGCCGACGACAGCTTCCCCGCTCGCACTCTCGCCGTCTTCCACCACCGGAAAGTGCGTGATGTCGTTTTCCCGGAGGACGTTCAACGCCTCGCCGAGCGTCGTCGTCGGCTCGACCGTCACGAGGTCGTGGGTGTACACGTCGCCGACGGTCAACACACCGAGGAACGATTCGACGGCCGAGAGGATGGCGTCGGTGGTCACGACGCCGGAGAGGTGGCCGTTCTCGAACACCGGCAGGACGTTCGACCGACTGCCGACGAGCAGGCGTGCGACCTCGCGCACGCTCTCGTCCGGCGCGACGCGCGCGACGTGCCAGACGAGGCTCCGTGCTTTCTCGTCGGCGTGCCGCTGCGCGGAGTTCAACTGGCGACGCGTGACCAGTCCACGGTACTCCCCGTCTTCGGTCACCACGACCGCCTGTAACTCCTCGCTCTCGAACCGCCCCACTAGCTTCGATACCGGTGTGTCAGCCGTGACTTCCTCGAACTCGCTGGATACCATCTCACTGATGTCCATACCCCGTATACGTCGTCGTCGGACGTGACGCTCGTGGATGTCCCGTGCTTTAACCGTCGAAATTCAACGATCTCCGGCCGCGAACGTTACTCCGCAGGGTCGAGTCCGGACTCGTCCACGCTCTGAATCGGCGGTCGATTTTTTAACCCATGACGACGAAGAATCGGGTTATGCCCGGCATCACTTACGAGGACTTCCTGAACCTGGAGTACGACCCCGCCGATTCCGACCTCGTTTGCACCTTCTACGTCGAACCTGCGGCAGACATGGACATGGAGGCCGCCGCCTCGCGCGTGGCGAGCGAGAGTTCCAATGGAACGTGGGCAGAACTACAGGTCGAAGGCAACATCACCGACCTGAGCGCCACGACGTTCGACATCGACGGCAACGAGGTCAAGGTGGCCTACCCCGACGAACTGTTCGAGGACGGCAACATGCCACAGATTCTCTCCTGCATCGCTGGCAACATCATGGGGATGAAGGCGGTCAACCGCATCCGCCTGCTCGACTGCGAGTGGCCCGAGTCGCTCACGACCTCGTTCCTCGGTCCGCAGTTCGGAAGCAGCGTCCGGAACGAGATATTCGACGTGGGCGACCGACCCATCACCGCGACGGTGCCGAAACCGAAGGTCGGTCTCTCGACCGACCAGCACGCCCAGATCGGCTACGAGGCGTGGATGGGTGGTCTCGACCTCCTGAAAGACGACGAGAACCTGACCGACCAGACGTTCAATCCCTTCCACGACCGCCTCACGGAGAGTCTGGCCCGGCGCGACGACGCACAGGACGAGACGGGCGAGAAAAAGAGCTACCTCGTCAACATCACCGCCGACACGAACACGATGCTCGAACGCGCCGACATGGTCGCCGAGCAGGGGTGTGAGTACGTGATGGTGGACGTCATCACCACTGGCTGGGGCGCGGTACAGGCCGTCCGCGAACGCTGTGAAGAACTCGGTCTCGCCATCCACGCCCACCGCGCCATGCACGCCGCGTTCGACCGCCTGGAAACCCACGGCGTCTCGATGCGCGTCCTCGCACAGATTTCTCGCATCTGCGGCGTCGACCAGCTCCACACTGGCACCGCAGACCTTGGCAAACTCGCCAACGAGGACACGGTCGGTATCAACGAGTGGCTCTACTCCGACCTCTACGGCCAGAACGACGTGCTGCCGGTCGCCTCCGGTGGTCTCCACCCCGGACTCGTCCCCGAACTCATCGAGCGCGAGGGACAGAACATCGCCATCCAGGCAGGTGGCGGCGTCCACGGCCACCCCGACGGAACGCGGGCGGGCGCGGCAGCGCTCCGGCAGGCGGTCGACGCCACGGTCGCAGGGACGCCAATCGAGGAGTATGCGGAAGACCACCCCGAACTGCAGACCGCGTTGGACAAGTGGGGTACGGAGACACCTCGATAGAGACTTTCGGAGGACTACCACGCGAGGGGTGAAACCAAACCGGCAACCCCGTCGATGTAACCGAGAAACGCCGTCGGCGTCAGACGCGCTCGACGAGGGCCTCTCCCCGGTCGCGCACCCTGACCGGTTCGGTTCGCGCCGACAGCGAGAGTGCGTCGTTCAGTTTGCTCGCCTTCTCGGCGTGGAGGGTGAACAGTTCGTCGCCCGGCTCGACCTCCGCGCCGACCGTCTGGTGGAGAAACAGCCCCGCGCCCGCGTCCTTGGGTGCGCCCGCTCTGCGCGCGAGTTCGCTGACCAGTCGGTTGTCGACGTGCGTCACGACGCCGCCGCGTTCTGCTCGGACTGTTCGCTGTTCGCCGCCCGGCCGCAGGTCGTCGTGTTCCACGTCCGGGTCGCCGTTCTGGGCCGCGACTATCTCGCGGAACTTCGCCCGTGCTCGCCCCGATTCGAGGACGTCGCTGGCCTGCTCGTCGACCCCACAGAGGTCGAGCAGGATGTCCGCGATACGAAGGCTCTTGAGACGGAGTTCGTCCGGGCCGTCTCCGTCGAGCACTTTCAGCACGTCGCGAGCTTCGAGGATGGGGCCGATGCCGCGTCCGATGGGTTGTCCGCCGTCGGTGATGGTACACTCGACGTGCAGTCCGGCGTCCTCGCCGACGCGCTGGAAATCCTCCGCCAGTTCTCTGGCGCCGTCCAGTCCGTGCACTTTCGCACCCTCGCCGTAGGGGATGTCGATGAGGACGTGAGAGGACCCCGCGCTCTTCTTTTTCGAGAGCACCGACGCGATGACCTGTCCCGGCGGGTCGATAGAGAGCGGTGTCAGCACTCGAATTATCTTGTCGTCGACGGGCGAGAGGTTGACCGCGCCCCCCCAGACCATACAGCCGTTGGTCTTCCCGACGATGTCGCGTATCTCTTCGAGTGAGAACGAGACGTCACAGAAGACCTCCATCGTGTCGGCGGTCCCGGCCGGCGAGGTGACCGCCCGCGACGACGTCTTCGGAATCTTGACGCCACACGCGGCGACGATGGGGACGACGATGGGCGTCACGCGATTCCCCGCGACGCCGCCGATGGAGTGTTTGTCGGCGACCACGGCCTCACCCCACTCGATAGCCGCCCCAGCGCCGGTCATCGCCTCCGTGAGGTGCATCGTCTCGGAGAGGGACATGCCGTTTGCGTAGGTGGCCGAGACGTACGCACCCAGTTCTACGTCGCTCAGGCGGTCTTCGTCGATGTCGCTGACGATGGTTCGCAGTTCGTCGGATTCGAGTTCCACGTCGTCCAGTTTCTTGCGAATGTACCGGACCGAATCCGGTTTCGGCGCGAGCGTCACCTCCACCTCCCCGTCGAGGTGGGTGAGCCGTTCCGTAACCCCGAGCGTCCCCGCCGGGACGAGTTCTTCGGTCAGTTCCACGATACCGATGGTCGTCTTGCCGTCCCGGCGAATCTGCACCCTGTCGAGGGGGTTCGCGCCGAGTTCCTTCGCGTCTACGACGTTCAGGAGGACGGTCGGCGACCGCGTCCCGATGTCGATTTCGGCGGTGGTAAACTCCATGCCCGGAGGTTGACGTGGGGACGACATAAGTGCAGTTCACCGGCGAGACGCCCATCGAGAGCACCACCGCCGACTCCCGACCCCACACTACTCCCAGAGGTCATAGAGGTCGTCTCGCGGCGGTTCCGAAACGACCGAACCGTCCATCACGAGTTCCCCGCCTCCCGCATCGACTCGCCCGATTTCGGCGGCCGAGATGCCCGCGTTCTGAAGTTCGTCGAGCACCGCCGTAACCGATTCTCCCGGAACCGCCGCGAGGAGCGACCCCGACCCGAAAATCTGCAGGGGGTCGACCCCCATCGCCTCACAGCAGTTCCGAGTGACGTCCCGAACGGGCACGTCCTCGCGTGCGACTTCCAGGCGAACCCCTGCGACTTCGGCCATCTCCAGCAAGCCGGTGACGACGCCGCCCTCGGTCGGGTCGTGCATGGCGGTGGCGTACTCACGGAGGATGCGGGCGTCCTCGACGACGCTAATCTCGTCGAAGAACGCCTCGCCCCCCGCCGCGGCGGGGCCGACTTCCTCGCGGAAATCGGAGGCCAGGATGGCCGTCCCTTCGATTCCGGCCCCCTTCGTGAGGACGAGTCTGTCGCCCGGTTGCGCGCCTCCGGTCGGGACGAACTGGTCGGTCAGTCCCATGCAGGTCATCGTGACCGTCGGGCGCGAGAGGTCGGGGGCGTACTCGGAGTGTCCGCCGACGATGGCGACGCCGAGATCGGTCGCGGTCTCGTCTATCTGGGCGGTCACCACGTCCAGCGTCTCGGGGTCGTCGTCGGGCAGGAACACGACGTTCGTCAGCCAGCGTGGGTCCGCTCCGGAGGCGGCCACGTCGTTGCAGGCGACGGTCACCGCGAGGGTTCCGAGTCGCTCGCGGGCCAACGAGAGCGGGTCGGAACTGACGACCAGGATGCGGTCGTCTATCCGAAGCGCGGCGGCGTCCTCGCCGTACGCCGGGCCGACCAGCACGTCGTTGTCCGCCGCCCCCGTGCGCGAGACGACCGTCGCGAGCAACTCCGGGTCGAGCTTTCCGATCATGTCGCGACGTTCTCAGGGCGTACCAATGGGCGTTTCGCCACGGCTGTACCGTCTCCCGGTGTCGACCGGGAGTAGTTCTTTTGTGGCTGCTGTCGTACCCGGTCTGGGGGTACCATGGCGAACCAACTCGGAACCGGACCGATTTTCATACTCGGAGAGGACGCACAGCGAACCAGCGGGCGAGACGCCCGAGAGATGAACGTGACCGCCGGAAAGGCGGTTGCGGAGGCGGTACGGACCACGCTCGGCCCGAAAGGGATGGACAAGATGCTCGTCGATTCGATGGGCGACGTCGTCGTCACGAACGACGGGGTCACCATCCTCGAAGAGATGGACATCGAGCATCCCGCGGCGACGATGGTCGTCGAAGTCGCCGAAACGCAAGAAGATGAGACGGGCGACGGAACCACCACCGCGGTCATCCTCGCTGGCGACCTGCTGAAACGCGCCGAAGACCTGCTAGACCAGAACGTCCACCCGACGACGCTCGCCCGCGGCTATCGCCTCGCCCGCGAGGAAGCCCAGCGCGTCCTCGAATCGAAGGCGCATCCGGTCGAGGAAAGCGAACTGTTGACGGAAATCGCCCAGACCGCGATGACCGGGAAGGGTGCGGAAGCGGCGCGAGAGGCGCTGTCGGAACTCGTCGTGCAGGCGGTTCGAGCGGTCGAAGACGAAACCGAAGACGGTATCGACCTCTCGAACGTTTCGGTCGAGACGGTCGTCGGGGGCGGCATCGCCGACTCGAAACTCGTGGACGGCGTCGTCGTTGACAAGGACCGTGCGAACGACAACATGCCGTGGCGCGTCGAGGACGCGACCATCGCGCTCGTCGACACGCCGGTCGAGGTACGCGAGACGGAGACGGACGCCGCGGTGAGCGTCACCAGTCCCGACCAACTGACGACGTTCCTCGACAGGGAAGAGGCGCAACTGCGCGAGATGGTCGAGCGAATCGCAGAGAGCGGTGCGAACGTCGTCTTTTGTCAGAAGGGCATCGACGACGTGGCCCAGCACTTCCTCGCAGAGGAAGGCATCCTCGCCGTCCGCCGGACGAAGGCGAGCGACATGAAACGCCTCGCACGGGCGACGGGTGGCCGAGTCGTCTCCGGTCTCGACGACATCGACCCCGACGACCTCGGGACGGCGGGAGTAGTCGAAGAACGCGACGTGGCGGGCGAGACGATGACGTTCGTCGAAGAGTGTGAGAATCCAAAGAGCGTCACCCTGCTCCTGCACGGCGGAACCGAACACGTCGTAGAGGAGGTCGAACGCGCCGTCGAGGACAGCCTCGGCGTCGTTCGGGTCGCCATCCAGGACGGTGCTGTCTTACCGGGCGGTGGCGCACCCGAGACGGAACTCGCGCTCGCCCTGCGCGACTACGCCGACGGCGTCGGGGGCCGCGAACAGTTGGCGGTCGAAGCCTTTGCCGACGCGATGGAGGCCATCCCGCGCACGCTCGCCGAGAACGCCGGCGTCGACCCCATCGACGCGCTGACCGACCTCCGGAGTCGCCACGACGTGAGGGACGACGCTGCCGGCCTCGACGCCGAAACGGGTGACGTAACGGACATGCTCGACGCGGGCGTGGTCGAACCGCTCCGCGTGAAGACGCAGGCCATCCAGAGCGCGACCGACGCCGCGGAACTCCTGCTCCGCATCGACGACGTGATTTCGGCCGGCGACCTCGGCGGTAGCGAGGACGAAGAAGAGATGGGCGGTGCACCCGGCGGTATGGGCGGTATGGGCGGACTGGGGATGTAACCTCGGGACACGAGCGCGATTCGGTCACCGAGGGCGTCTCGGAACCTTCATCGAACCGTTCTCGTCGCCCCAACTTCTAACCGAACACCGCCCGTCGTACCGATTATGGATATCGCAGCCCACCTCGCCGAGTTTACACGACGCGACTGGCAGACCGTCGTCGACCCGGACGGGCGAATCCGGGTCGCCCTCGTGGGTATCGGCTGGTTCACCGAAACGGTGGTCGTCCCGGCCCTGGAGGAGAGCGACCTGTGTGAGATCGGGGCCGTCGTCAGTAGCAGTTCGGAAAAGGCCGCTCGCGTTCGAGAGGAGACGGGGGCGGGCCGGGCGCTCTCCTACGACGAGTTCCACGAGGGGGAGGGAGTCGAAGCCTACGACGCCGTCTACATCGCCACGCCGAACGCGACGCATCTGGATTTCACGGAGATGGCGGCGGACCTCGGAAAAGCCGTGCTCTGTGAGAAACCGATGGAGGCGACGCGAGAGCGCGCCGAGCGACTGGTCGAGACCTGCGACGACGCCGGGGTGACGCTGATGGTCGGCTACCGGATGCACACCAACCCGGCGGTGCGTCGGATGCGCGAACTCGTCCGGGAAGGGTTCGTCGGCGACCCCGCACTGGTCGAGGGGGCGATGTACCAGAACGTCTTCGAGACCGTCTCGCCCGACCCGAACCAGTGGCGACTGGACGCCGACCTCGCCGGCGGGTCTGCGCTCGTCGACCTCGGCATCTACCCGCTCAACACCGCGCGGTTCGTGCTCGACACGGACCCCGTGAGCGCGCAGGGGACGACCGCGAGTCCACACGAACACTTCACCGACGTTGACCAGCACGTCTCCTTCGAAGTCGAGTTCGAGAACGGCGTCACGGCCGCCTGCACCGCGAGCCAGTTGGCACAGCAGCGAAGCACGTTCACCGTCACCGGAACCGAGGGCAGACTGACCCTCGATCCGGCGTTCTTCGGGGAAGCGCAGTTGACGGTCGAACGCGGCGACGTGACGGCCGACCTCACGGTCGAACCGGTAGACGAGGTGGCAGCCGAGTTCGACTACTTCGCGGATTGCCTGCTGGCCGGTCGTAATCCCGAACCCGACGGCGAACACGGACTGGTGGACATGCGAGCCATCGAAGCCATCTACGAATCAGCCGAGACCAGTGAGCGAGTGCCGATTTAGGGCTGGACCGAAATCGAAGCGGTTCGACCGGTGCGGCGGAGAGTCTCGCCACGGAACGAAACGCCTGACAGTCGTTCGGGTTCGAACGCGAACGAAGGCACCGGTCGCCGTCGGCCACCGGGCCGGAGAGAATTTACTCGGTAAAGAATAAATCTTTTGAGCGAGCGCGGCCAAGGTAGGCTATGCACGCAGTCGCACTTCGACGCGGGGCCGACGCCCCCGAACTTCTGGAGAAACCCCGCCCGGAACCGGACTCCGGTGAGGCGCTGGTGAGAACGCTCACGGTCGGCGTCGACGGCACCGACCACGAGGTCATCGCCGGTCACCACGGTGGCTTTCCCGCAGACGACGACCATCTCGTGCTCGGCCACGAGGCAGTCGGCGTCGTGGCAGACCCGAACGGGACGGCGTTCGAAGCGGGGGACGTGGTCGTCCCGACCGTGCGCAGACCGCTACCGGACGGGCCGACCGACTACTTCGAGCGCGGCGAACCGGACATGGCTCCGGCGGACGAAACCGCCGAGCGTGGAATCTCCGGCGCACACGGGTTCATGAGCGAGTACTTCACCAGTCCCGCCGAATTTCTGGTTCCCGTCTCGGACGACGTCGTCGAGTGGGGCTTTCTGGTCGAACCGATAAGCATCTCCGAGAAGGCACTCGAGTTGGCGCGCGCGTCACGGTCGGCGTTCGACTGGCAAGCCGAGAGTGCGCTCGTCCTCGGCAACGGCAGTCTCGGCCTGCTCACGCTCGCCATGCTCGGCCAGCAGTTCGACCGGACCTACTGTCTCGGACGGCGCGACAGACCCGACCCGACCATCGACGTCATCGAGAAACTGGGGGCGACGTACGTCGATTCGCGTGTGACCTCCGTCTCCCAGATTCCCGAGGCCCACGAATCGATGGACCTGGTCTACGAAGCGACGGGGTACGCGAAACACGCCTTCGAATCCATCGAGGCGCTCGCCCCGAACGGCGTCGCAACGCTGCTCGGCGTGCCCGGGTCGTGGTCGTTCGAGGTCGACGGCGGGACACTCCACCGAGAACTCGTGATGGGCAACAAGGCGCTGGTCGGGAGCGTCAACTCCAACTATCGGCACTTCGAGGCGGCCGTCGAGACGCTCGCGGACCTCCCCACCTGGTTGCTGGACGACCTCGTCACGGGCGTCTTCGACGTGTCGAATTTCGAGGACGCCTTTGCGGACGACGAAACGACAATAAAGACGGCGGTAAAATTCCACACCCAATGAAGAACGTAGACGACCTCATCGAGAGTGCGGCGGAACTCGCGGAGCGTGGCCTCTCGAAAGGCGAGATAGCGGACGAACTGAACGTGTCGCGCGAGACGGCCAGTTGGCTGGTCGAGCGCAGTGGGAGTGCGACGGCACCCGAACCGTCGGGCGGCCCGCAGGACATCCACGTCGATTGGAGCGCCGTCGGCCGGGACAGCGCTCGACTCTCTCACATCGGGGCGGCGATGGCAGACCTGCTCTCGAAACACGGGGAGGAAGTCGACCTCACCATCGGAATCGAGAAGGCTGGCGCACCGCTGGCGACGGTGGTCGCACGCGAACTCGACACCGACCTGGGGACGTACGCCCCACGAAAACACCAGTGGGAGGAAGGCGACATCGACGAACACGGCGGCAGTTTCTCGCGCAACTTCGCGCAGATTCGTGACCGCGATTGTTACGTCGTCGACGACACCATCACCAGCGGGACGACGATGACCGAGACGATCGATGCGATTCGAGAACGCGGCGGCGAACCCGTCGCCTGCATCGTCCTCGCCGACAAGCAGGGCGTGGAGGAACTGAACGGCGTTCCCGTCTACTCGCTCGTGCAGGTCATCGGTGTGGGAAGCGAGGAGTAACTGCGTTCTTCGAAATAGTCTAATTTTAGGCACCTCCAAGAACTCCACTGACGTATCGCGGCCGTTACGTTCCGCGTCAACCGACCGTCTTCTGCTGATCGAGTTGGGAATAAATTTCAAGGATCTGTTGTGTATGGTGTGTTATGTAATAAAATATAGGTGGAGCCTCGCTTCACGGGTGGACGGACTGGAACTGTTACGGCATATCGGTATCGACCGGGAAGAGATTCGCTGGCGCAAGGATTACACCGGATTCGACCGAACGGACGCCGAGCGACTGTCGGAGATGTCGGGTCTGTTCGCGGAGATAAGCGAGGAACTCGTGGGGAGTTCTACTCTCACCTCCAGCAACGCGACGAGACGGTCGCCATCCTCGACAAATCTACGCGGCCGCTACCGCAATTGAAAGCGGCACAGATCCAGTATCTCCGGGACCTCGGGAACGGCGAGTACGGCGAGGAGTATTTCCAGAGTCGGGCGCGCATCGGGAAAATTCACGACCTCCTCGACCTCGGACCGAAAATCTACTTCGGCACGTACACCATCTACTACGACGGCATCTTCGGTGCTATCGCAGACGACGTGACGGAGACCTACGGAAACGACGACGCGGTGAAACTCGCCGTCGAGGAGACCGTCGAGCGCATCATGTCCGTCCTTCGACTCATCAACCTCGACCAGCAGGTGGCGATGAACACGTACATCGACTCCTACAACGCCAAGGTCGAGTCGGAACTGGAACGCCGGTCTGAGGTGACGGAACGAATCGAGGCGTCGGTCTCCGAACTCCGCGACACGACGGCCGAGGTCACGAGCGGCACCGAAAAGATAACCGAACTCTCCGACGACCAGTCCGACGATATGGAGGCGGTCGCCACCGAGGTGTCGAGTATGAGCGCCACGGTCGAGGAGATTGCGGCCAGTGCCACCGAAGTCAAGCGCGAGAGCAAAGAGGCAGAGCAACTCGCCGTGACGGGTCAGACGGCGGCACAGGACGCCATCGAGGCCATGCACGACATCGACGACGCGAGCCATCAGGTCACGGTAGATATGGACGACCTCCAGTCGAACGCGGGCGAGGTCGACGAGGTCGTCGAAGTCATCAACGACATCGCGAACCAGACGAACTTACTCGCGCTGAACGCGAACATCGAGGCCGCTCGTGCGGGCGAGGCGGGTAACGGGTTCGCCGTGGTCGCCGACGAGATAAAAGAACTCGCCGAGGAGTCGAAGACGCAAGCGGGACGTATCGAGGAGATGATAGACGAGATGCAGACGAACACCGACGAAACGGTCGAGAGCCTGCGCGAAACCGACGACCGAATCGAACAGGGCATCGACCACATCGAGTCGTCGCTCGACCAGCTGGCGGACATCAAAGAAGCCGTCCGCGCAACCGCCGACGGTATCGAGGAAGTCGCGGACGCGACCGACAACCAGGCGGCGAGCGCGGAGGAGGTCGCCGCGATGGTGGACGAAGTGTCCGGAAAGGCGGCACGGATATCGACCGAGATACGGGACATCGCCGTCGCCACCGAACGACAGTCCGACCAAGCACACGAGATAGAACGATCGGTACGACGGCTGAACGAGTGACGCCCACGTCGGGGTCGGACGACCGTCGTGCGTCTCGGTCGGAACTTCTTTGCGGCGTCGGTTCCTACGCAAGCGTATGACATTCACACCCGGCGACCAGCTCTCTTCCGACGAAGTAACCGAGCGGGTCGATTCGACCATCGAAAACGAAGCGGTCGTCCTGTTCATGAAGGGAACGCCGATGATGCCCCAGTGTGGCTACTCCCAGCGAGCGCTCGAACTCATCGGTAAACACCGCGGTGACGACTTCGAGACGGTCGACGTCCTCGACAACTTGGACGCCTACCGCGAGGAGCTCTCCCGTCACAGCGGCTGGGAGACGATTCCACAGACGTTCGTCGATGGCGAGTTCGTCGGCGGAAGCGACGTGCTGGCGGAGATGGAAGAGCGCGACGAATTAGAGACGACGCTCCGTACCGACTAAGGTCGTTTCAGTGGTTACAGCTACAACCGAAAGAGTAGACCCTATAAGTTCGGGGCGCGTAGTAACGACTGGACAACCGACGGGAGACGGAACCACCGACCACAAATGAGCCAGGTATACCGACTGCATTCGACGCTCGAACTGCCGCTTGAGACCGTCTACGACTACTTCGAAAGCAATCCTCCGCTACCGAATGGAATCGACAGCATCGATATTACACGCCGTAACAACACACTCATCATCAGTGCTGTCTCGACGGACGAAAGCATCAGCAAATACACGCCGACCGCGCAACTGAAAGCGAGCGTTTCCGAGACGCGCGTCTTCACCGAAGAGGAAGAGGCACGACGCAACGCTCCGAGGTGGGGTGAGGACTACGACGAAGACGAAGAAGAACCGACGGGCGAACTCATCGAGATGGCCGCGTTCAAAGGCGACCGCGAGACGGTGCTCCAGAACACCGCACTCCAGTACCCGATGTTCGAGGTGCTCTGTGCACTCGCCCGCAAGGCCGAAAAGGGCACGCTCACCGCGATTTCGGAGGTCGGGGGCGAACTGGAAGCCACTCGAATCGTGGACGGGGACGACCGTCCCGCCTCCATCGAAGTGGTTGAGGGGCCACGGAAAGAGAGTTCCTCCTCTAGCGGTGTGAACTGGCGCGACAACAAGTTCATCTCCTGATTTCGCCCATCGGAGCTATCGGCGGTCTTGGGTCGACGGAGTGTTCTTTCCCAGTTTCTGTCATTATCAGTCCGAAAATCGAACTGTACCTCGTGTAGAATTGAAATGATTGTTCACGCCGAGCCGAAAAGCACTTTAGCCGTCTAATTATATGTAATTACGAGTCATGCCAGACCAGTTCCCAGACTACCTCGATGTAGATTACACGGACGGCGAAGGCGAGAATCCCGAAGATTACCCTTCGCTCGAAGACAAGATCGAGAAGGCCATCGACGTAACGCGGAAGGGTCTCGAACAGTACGAAAACCCCGTCGTCATGTGGACTGGCGGGAAAGACTCCACGCTCACGCTGTACTTCATCAAAGAGGTCGCGGACCGATACGACCTCGAAGTACCCCCTGCGGTGTTCATCGACCACTTCCAGCACTTCCAGGATATTCACGACTTCGTGGACCGCTGGGCAGACGAGTGGGACCTGGACGTCATCTACGCACGCAACGAGGACGTCGGCAACTACGTCGACGAGCACGGTCTCGAACCGGGCGACGACATCGAAATCTCCGAACTCTCGGAGCACAATCAGCACCACGTGCGTAACCTCCTCGAGTACGAAGAGGACACGTTCCCCTTCCTGCTCGACACCTACGTCGGCAACCACCTGCTGAAGACGGTCGCGCTGAACGACGCGCTCGAAGAGTACGACGTGGACGGCGTCATCTCCGGCGTCCGCTGGGACGAACAGGAAGCCCGCGCCGACGAGACGTTCTTCAGCCCACGCCACGACCCCGACATCTACCCGCCCCACGACCGCATCCAGCCCATCCTCCAGTTCGACGAGGCGGCCGTCTGGGACGCCTTCTGGCACTTCGTCGTGCCGGACACCGTCGAGGACTACCCCGACGAGGGCTACGTGCCGGAGTCCTACGACGACCTGCCGAACGGTCTCACGCAGGACGACATCCCGGTCTCGCCCAAGTACTTCGAAGGGTTCCGCTCGCTCGGCAGCGAAATCAGCACCGAGAAGAGCGACGAAGACCCCGCGTGGTTGCAAGACATGGAGAACACGACCGAGCGCGCAGGCCGCGCCCAGGACAAAGAGGACCTGATGGAGCGTCTGCGCGACCTCGGTTACATGTGAGAACGACCTTTTAGCTACCACCTTTTACGACGGTCACAGGCGAGCACGGCGATGGCGGTCATCGCCGTGCTCGCTGGTTCCCTGTAAAAGCTGGACCAAAAGCACTCCTTCTTCGCTCCACTACCGTTCCGCTCAGTCGTCGGCCCGCTCGCTCGTCACTACGTTCCTCGCTCGCGGAGGGTGCGCTGGCCTCTGGCGGTCGTATCACTTGCCGATATCTGGTGGTTGTGGAGATTGCTGACCTCTGGCGGCTACGTCACCGGTTGATTTCTGGTGGTTGTGAAGATTGCTCGATTCCGGATGTCGGTGAAGATTCGCGGGCTTTTCGGCGGTTGGTCGGTCTGCCTATCGCTCCCTCGTTTCACTCGGTCGCTGTTCGGCAGATGGTGCGGTTTACTAGCGTGTTTCGAGAAAGGATTTTAACGTGCTGCTGGTATCCGCGTGTGAAGATGTCAGACGACCCAGTGGCGAAGGTCCGACGAACTGCTACGACCGTCTCGCCGAAATCGAGTGGAGCGCCTTGAAGCGTCGTTCAAGAACTCGCTTGAGTTCGCGAACACGACCGACTATCCTGGCCAGTATTTGTCAGCGTCGAATTATATCCTCGCAGTCGGACGGGCGGCGTGACGGAACCTGCTCAGAGCAGGGCCGTCACGAGCAGATACAGGCCGAAGAGAACGATACCGAGCGCCCCGAGGAGGTAGAGCGCTATCTTCCACTCGGCGGCCTCGACCTCGCGCGAGTCGCGTTTGCTACCGATGGCGTCCATCTGATCGCTCCAGCCGGCGAGGACGTGAGCGTACCGGACGCTCACCACGCCAACGAGTATCGTGACGAGTCCGAACGCCGCTCACGTCGTCTCCATGCTTTCGTTCCTAATCGGTAGTATAAGTGTTTTGTCCCGAACTCACCGCGTTGCTCGGTACTCGCCGTGTTTTACGCCCAGTCCCAGCACGAGTGCGCCGAAGACGACCAGTCCGCCGCTGACCATCATCGAAATCGTCTGTGGCATGCCACTCGTCAGCGTCCCGCCGAGGACGACTGCCAGGAGGACGAGGAACGCGACCGCCGTCGTAACTTCGTCGAACTTCATACGAGAGGGTTAGTCGACTCGTTGAAAAGGCTTACTCCGATTTCAGGCGCATGAGATTCGCCAGCGTCACCAGAAAGCCCAGCAACCAGCCGAGTGGCACCGCGATGCCGAACCACATGCCGACGTAGGCCAGCCCTTCGAGGGCGTACCGCGTCCGGAGGTAGTCGTTCACGTCGCCGTAGGTGAGCACATTGTCGAGCAGCCACACCGCGATGGACTCGCTGTTCGGGAAGACGACCTGCGAGAGCGTCGGCGACTACAACGCCGCGACGACGGGGGCAAGAACAGTCCGTCATGCCGAACGGGTAGGCAAACAGCACCGTCGTCGTCCGGCCACCGTACGTACTGGTGAGGGACGCCAGCACGGCCGCGACGGTGGCGACGCCGCCGGCGGCGACCACGGCGAAAAACCCCTCCTGCGAGAAACGGACTCGCGTCAGTGCCGCGAGGCCGCCCCAGACGACCAGCGAGAGCAGGATGACCCCCAGCACTCCGAGACTCGCCGCCGTCCGGTCGATGCGACTCGTGTAGTAGCGAGCCGCGAATCCGAACAGGACGAACGGATAGAGCAGGGCGACGACGACCGTCCCGACCACGCTCCATCCACGATAGGCTACTTTGCCGGACGTGCTCTGTGGCTCCCACTTCCCGAGGACGGAGTGTGCTTGCTGTCGCTAACGTGGGAAGAAAAGCGACATCCACCCCGTGTGTAACTGTCGTATGTCGTACCGTATCGCGTCGATGAGTCCTCCCTGACTCATCCCGCGTGCCATACTGTGGCTTGATTCGGCCAGCAGATAAGAACTTTCCCCTTACCGGTTCGAAAAAAAGACCACTAAGTTTCGATTCACTCGTTCCCGTCCGGCCACGTTCATCGACGACGAACGCCTCGGGGCCACTCTCTTACTCGCCTTTTGCCTCACGCCTCCTGCGACGCTCACTCCGCCCGACGCCCCGCGTGACCCGGATAGTCGCGTTCGAATCGGTCTTCGATTTCCGCACGGTCGAGTTCGATGACGACCGGCCGCCCGTGTGGACAGGCGTAGGGGTTCTCACAGTCGTCCAGTTCCGAGAGCAGTTTCACTACGTCACCCTCGCGGAGCGACGTGTTTCCGGTGACCGACGGGTAACACGCGAGGTCGGAGATGAGCGCGTCGGCCACCGCCGCCGCCGAATTGCTGTCGCGTTCGTCCGGGTCGGTCGAGACGAACTCGCTCAGTACGTCCCGCAGGAGGGCCGGTGCGAGCGTCTCGCTTAACACGGCTGGCACCGTCGTCACCTCGACCGTCCGGTCTCCCGTGCGTGCGGCGTGGAACCCGAGTCGTGCCAGCGACTCCCGATACTCGTCGAACAGTGTAGCCTCCGCCGCGGTCAGTTCGAGTTCCACCGGCGAGGCGAGCACCTGCGTCGTCGTGTCACCCGCGAACTGTTCACGGAGTCGTTCGTAGTTGACGCGCTCGTCGGCGGCGTGCTGGTCGACGAGCACCAACCCGTCGGGCGTCTCGGCGACGACGTACGTTTCGTGCAGTTGTCCGAGAACGCGCATCGGTGGGAGAAGGTCGAACTCCTCGCGTTCCGCGTCGGCCTCTCCATCGGACGAGTCGTCCAACGTTCCCGCTTCGGTCGGCGCGCGGAACTTCCGCTCGGGGTCCCGATGAGGGTGACGCGCTGACGGCGAATCGTCACCCGTCGTCGAGTCGTGTTCCGTCGTCGAACGTCGGTTCTCGTCGGTCTCCGACCGTGACGGTACCGACTCGTGTCGCTCGCTCGCGGTGGCGGAGCCACCGCCGGTCGGGTTCGAGTGTGCTCCAGTCTCGGAACTCTCGAAGTCGGTCGCTCCCCGACGAGTCTGTGAACTGCTGGCGTGGTTCGAACTGGGCGTCCGGTCGGTTCGCGTCTGCGGTGTTCCGGCCGTCTCCGCTCGCTCTGTTTGCGCATCGTCCGTGTCCTTCGTGGCGTCGCTACCGTCGCCTGTGTCACCGGCATCTCCGGCGTCGAGTTCAGATTGCACCCCTTCGGGCGTCACGTCGGTTTCACCGGGTGCGGAGCGACCGCGGGGTGCGGACGACCTGACGAGGCCTTCGTCCAGCAGGGCGTCTTCCACGGCGTCGCGGACGCTCCGGCGAACCGTCCCCTCGCTAGAGAATCTGACCTCCCATTTTCGAGGGTGGATGTTGACGTCCACCGAGTCGCCCGGCACGTCGAGAAAGAGGACGGCGAACGGATAGCGGTCGGGCGCGAGCTGGTTGCCGTAGGCCGAGAGGACGGCCTTTCGGACGACCGCGGACCGGACGTACCGCCCGTTGACGTAGGTTGCGACGTACTCGCGGGTGCTCCGGGTCGTCTCGGGGTGGCTGACGAATCCCGAGACGTCCACCTCCTGTGAACCGTCCACGGCGATCATCGCGGTCGCGACCTCGCGCCCGTACACCGACAGAATCGTCGACTGGAGGTCTCCCTGCCCGGTCGTCGAGAACACCTCGCGCCCGTCGTGTTCCAGCGAGAACGCCACGTCAGGGTTCGCCAGCGCGTACTGCGTGACGACGCGATTGACGTGCGAGAACTCGGTCGTATCGGTCTTCAGGTACTTCTCGCGGGCCGGGGTGTTGAAAAAGAGGTCCGTGACCTCGACGGTCGTTCCCTCCGGACAGCCTGCCGGCCCGACGTGCGTTACGTCACCCCCCGCGAGTCGGAGTTCGGTGCCGCGTTCGCCACCCCTCGGCTTGGTCCGGATGGTCGTCCGCGACACCGCGCCAATGGTGTAGAGCGCCTCGCCGCGGAACCCGAGCGTGGCGACCCCCGATTCCAGGTCGTCGATGTCTCGAATCTTGCTCGTCGTGTGCTCTTCGACGGCGACCTGTACGTCCGCTTCGCTCATTCCCACACCGTCGTCGGTGACGACGATTCGCTCGGTTCCGCCGCCCTCGACCCGCACCGTGATGCGCGATGCGTCCGCGTCGAGGCTGTTTTCGACCAGTTCCTTGACCACTGAGGCCGGTCGCTCGACCACCTCCCCTGCCGCGATTCGCTGGACGGTCGTCTCGGAAAGCGGGCGGATGTTCGTCTCGCCGTCGGTCATCTCTCGTACCGTTTCGTCCTGGCTTCTTCAAAGTTCGTGTGCTCTCGCCGGTCTCTTCGAGGCTCGAACGGTTCTCCCGTACTCGTTCGCGTCGAGAGGGACTAACCTATCACGAATCCCCGTCGATGCGGGCCACAACGTTTACTCTTACCCCACCCGTGTGAACGCCTGACATGGAATCGTTCACTGAGACACTAGAAGTCGTAACTCTAGGCAACCACGTCAGAATCGAACTCACCGATGGAACGGCGTTCGAGGGCCCAGCGAGTCCGATAGACTACATGCCCGACGACCGGTTCCGTCTCGAGATCGAACCGCGCGAGAAGCAGATTCGGCGGTGCGAGGTCAGTGCGGAGTACGTCGAAGGCGAGTGGACGACGCCCGAAGTTCGCCACTACAGTCTCGGCGACGACGACTGGACTGTCGCAGGCGAGGCCGACGACATCGAAATCACGCGCTGACGACGAAACAATCACGGAGCGAACCGGGACACGTTTCCTCTTTCCGTTCGTTTCGTCGCCGACCCCTGTCGCGTTTCCCGTCTCCGTTCCCCCGGAGTACGTCTGCCCCGTCCAGTCCTCGCTTACGGTACTCTCTCCGGGTTCAGTCGTCTTTCTCGTGGGGTAGTGAGAGGACGGTCACCTCCCCGGAGAGCACCGGTCTGTTCGTCTCGGCACCGATTTCGACTTCGAGTAGGTCGTCACCGAGGGCTTCGACGACGGTGGCAGTCGCCGTGACCTCCTCGCCGGGCCGCACCGGGTTCTCGAACGCGACGTTCTGCGAGAGAAAGACGACGTCTCCGTCGAGTTTAGCGAGTGCGGCGCTGACGACGCTCGCCGTGAGCGCGCCGTGTGCGACACGGCCGCCGAACAGTCCCTCGGACGCGTACGCCGGGTCGACGTGAAGTGGATTGTCGTCGCCGGTCAGGGCCGCGAACTGGTCGATTCGTTCCTGTGTCACTTCGAGCGTGCTCGCCGTCGAGTCTCCGACACCTGCGACTGGCATACGAACACTGCGTCGGCGGTCGGGATGAATCGCCGGGTTAACATGTGAACGAGGAACCGACCGGGCGGCTAGTCCGACCGAGCGCCCCGCTGCGTGCCGGTCGTCGACCGCTTCGTGGGTCGAACCGGTGCGGTCCCGACCCAGAGCACCCCGGCGACGAGGACGACCGCGAGTCCGAGTATCGGGAGGAAGGCGGTCGGTCCCGTCGCCTCCGCTGCCCGCCCGAGGATTGCGTTGAAGAGACCGCTGGCGAGACTCAGCACCATCGACACGCCCGAGAGAACGGTCGCGCGGCCGACGCCGTCCAGCCTGTCGTTCAGATACTGGTTTCGAATCGGGGTGGAGATGCGGTCCAGCACGCGCCGCAAGTATATCACCGGGACGGCGAACGCCGGGAGGAGTGCGACGGTTCCGTACGCGAGTCCACAGATGGGAACGAGCGACAGGAAGAGCAGTCGCGGTCCGAGGCGGTCCTGGACCCATCCCGTCTTCAACATCGCGCCCGCCGTGACGAATTTGAAACTGGCGTAGAGGACGCCGAAGCCGGCCAGCGGGAACCCGACCGCTTCGAGTGTGGGCTGTTCGAGCCAGCGGGTCGCGGAAAAGAGAACGTTGAACAGTGCGGAGTAGAGGACGAGCCACCGAACTTCGGACCGGTGGAGCTGGAGGCGGAGGGCCTGAAGCACTTCCCGTACCGTCACGACGGTGTCTCGTTTAACGCGTGTGGCCGGGAGCGAAGCGACCAGCGGGACGCCGGTCGCAGCCAGCGCGGCGTTCGCGAAGAACGGGAGGTCGGGCTCGACGGTGTAGCGGACGCCCGCGGTGACCGCGGCGACCGCCGAGATGGCGAGTTGAACGCTCTCACTTCGACCACTCGCACGCGCGAACGCGGACGCGTCGGCACGCTGGTCGAGGAAGTCGTACAACCACGCGTCACCGGTCGCGGAGTGGAACGACCAGGCGACACCCCAGAGGACGTAGAGGACGACCCAGCCGGCCACCGACTCGACGAACGGGTAGCCACCCATGACAACGACGGTGACGACGTTCCCCACGGCGAGACTCGCTCGTCGCCCGATTCGGTCTCCGACGTACCCCGCGGGAATCTCCATCGCGACGATAGCGAACAGAAACGTAGCCTGCGTGTACCCGATGACGTCGAGTCCGTACCCCTGCTGTCGGAGATAGAGAACGGAGAACGGGACGATGAACCCGTACGAGGTAGTCGCTTTGAAGAGGTAATACGTCCAGATGACCCGTTTCTATTCTCCCACGTGCACTTCGTATATCGGCCGAGCATATCACTTTTCGCTGAATATATTTTTGTACTGATAACTTCACAAATCGGGTTTTGAAACGTAGGTTACAATTCCATCGGTTCGCACCGTCGGAACGACCGGTCGACGGTCGGCCGTCGTCTGAATCGGTCACCGCGACGGACGGCGGTCAATTGTCGGGTCGGTCGTCGGATACGATTTCGTCGTGGACGACCTCGAGCGTCTCGTCGATTTCGACGTGGCAGGCGTCACCGTCGGCGTAAAACGAGACCCGGACCAACCACGGGTCTCGGGAGCGGATATCGACGTGCTCGCCGCGGATGAACTGGTCGATCTCCCAGAGTCGTCGGTCTCGGAGCGGTTCCCCTCGTCGTCGGTGAAACGCTCGAACCGTCGGATGCCGGGCGGCGACCGCACCGAACGACGTTATCGCCCGCCGCCCGCAAATCGCACACTCGAAGACCACGGCCGCGTCGAACTCGATGGTCTCCGAGAGGTCGTCGGTGACGGACCCGTCGACCGGCCCGCCACAGTCGGGACAGATGCCCCGCTGTGCCTGCCGGACCTGGAACGTAGACCACTGTTCGAAGGCGTCGACGACGTCGTCGGGGTCCCGTCCGCGCACTACGGTCGGTGGGACACGCGCTTTGAGGACGACTTCGCGACAGTCCCGACACTCGATGGTGAAAATCTCGTCCTCGTAGGACGCCGACAACGACGGCTCACCACAGGCGTAGCAGGCACCGTCGATATCGAACGGGTCGAGGCGTGGAATCTCGGTGTACGTTCCGGCTGCCACCGCACGTGCGAGTCGTCTGCCCGCCGACGTCAACTCGTAGCCGTCGTCGCCCTTCGAGACGAAGTGTGGCGTGAGCTTCCCGAGGTGATAGTTAAACTTCGACGTGTACCCGATATCGACGTGGTCGTAGAGGGTGGAAAACGAGACGGGTGGCTCGACGGGACCGTCGTGGAGGACGCTCGTAATCTCCATCCTCGTCTCGTTGCCCAGCAACGAGAACACGTCAGTCGAGTCGAGTTGTTCTTCCCCGGTTCGCTCGACCGTCTCCTCTGCCATCGGAGACAGTTGCTCGCCAGGTATCATAAGCGTTCACCGAGCGTGGCCGCTGGTCACCCCAGAGCACGGTGGTGACCTCCCCGCCTCGATACTCCGCAGACGATCCGGTGGACGGGAGTCGACCGTCGACCGTCGATTCGAGCGAACTCACCCGAGTCGCGGGAGATTCCCGAAGTTACACACGACCGTCTTCGTCTGACGGTAGGCTTCGAACGCCTCGACGTCGAGTTCTCGTCCGATGCCGCTCTGTTTGTACCCGCCGTGGGGCACGTTGTCGAAGAGTTCGTTGTACGTGTTTATCCAGACGGTCCCGGCTTCGATAGCGGCGGCCATCTCGTGTGCCGTTTCGAGGTCCGTCGTCCAGACGCCGGAGGTCAGGCCAAACTCCGTGTCGTTGGCCAGTTCGATTACCTCGTCTTTCTCGCTCCACTCGAACACGGAGACGACCGGCCCGAATATCTCCTCGCGCGCGACGGAGTGGTCCGGTTCGACGTCCACGAGAACGGTCGGTTCGAAGAACGGTGCGCCGTCCGTCTCCGGTTCCTCCGGTCGCCCCCCGCCGACGAGCACCTCGGCACCCTCTGCTTTCGCCGTCTCGACGTACGAACGGACGCTTTCGAGGTGGTCGAAGTCGACGAGCGGGCCGATATCGGTGGTCGAATCGAGCGGGTCGCCCACGGTGAGTCGGTCCATCTCGGCGGTGAATCGTTCCAAAAACTCGTCTGCGATGTCCTCGTGGAGGTACAATCGTGAACCGGCCGTACACTGCTCGCCCTGATTGAAGAAGATGCTGATGAGCGTCCCCTCGACGGCCTTCTCCAGGTCGGCGTCGGGAAAGACGATGTTCGGACTCTTCCCGCCCAGTTCGAGCGACACCGGCGTAATCGTCTCTGCGGCGTCCTGCATCACCGACCGCCCGGCCGCCGTCGAACCGGTGAGTGCGACCTTCCGAACGCCTTCGTGGTTTGCTATCGCCGCGCCGACCTCGGAACCCTTCCCGGTCACGACGTTGACCGTCCCATCCGGGAGGATTCGGTCCATCAGTCGCCCGATTTCGAGCGTCGAGAGGACCGCCCGATTCGCGGGTTTGAACACGACCGTGTTCCCGGCCGCGAGAGCGGGGGCGGTCTTCCACGCGACGAACATCGACGGGAAGTTCCACGCGCTTATCTGTCCGACGACTCCGTACGGCTCGCTCCGCGTGTAACACAGTTTGTCGTCGCTCGTGGAGGGGTGGCGACCCGCGTCGGCCGTCCGTGCGACGCCCGCGAAGTGGCGGAACTGCTCGATGGTTATCGTCATGTCGACGAACAACGAGTGCTGGTTCGGTTTGCCCATCTCCAGCGAGTCGAGGCGGGCGAGTTCGACCTTCCGCTCCTCGATTGCGTCGGCGATATCCGACAGCGCCTCACCACGCTGTGTTGCGGATAGCTCCCCCCACGGGCCGTCGAACGCCTCCTGTGCGGCCGCGACCGCCCGGTCGACGTCGTCTCGCATTCCGGACTGATAGGTCGCCAGTCGCTCCCCCGTCGTCGCGTCGACTGCCTCGCTCGTCTCCCCGCCGTCGGCGTCGACCCACTCGCCGCCGACGAGTAGTCCGTACGGCTCGTCCGGCAGTATCCGGTCGGCGATGGACCGATGGTGCTCCCTGATATCCTCGTGTACCGCTCCGTGCTCACGGTGGTTTTCGTGTTGCATGGCGTCGTGTCTCCGATTGGACTCTCAGTCGTTGGCCGAAACCCGGCCGGCCACTGGCTCGTCGTCGAGTTTGACCAGTTCCTCTACCTTGGGAATCTCGTTCTCGTCGTTCGTGATTATCTCGATGCGGCGAGTGAGTTTGTTTCGTGCGTAATCGACGAGTGGCACCGGGTTGGTCGCGTCACCGAACGTGGAGACGACGTTCGCCACGTTGCCCATCAGGTTTTGTAGCGTGTCGTGGACGACCTGCGGGTCGACGCCGTCCTCGCGGATGTGACTTTGCACCTTGTGCATTCCGAAGCCGACGTGCCGGCCTTCGTCAGCTCTGATGTAACTGACGCCGTCGACGAGGCCTTCGAGGTGCGGAAGGTCGCGCGTCGGCACCTCGTCCGAACCGCGGTCGCTGAACGTCGACGTGATTCCCCAGTAGCCGGTCTGTGCGAGGACGCTCTCGACGACCAGGTGGTAGTGACTGTACGCTTTCACGCGGTTCGTGGGCGTATCTTCCGAACGCAATCGCTGCATCGCCGCCTCGGTGTCGTCGAAGATACCCATGTACGCATCGTTGAAAAACTCCTGATTCGTCGGCTTTAGCTGCTCGCATCCGAGTTCCTCGGCGGCGGGATTTATCACCTCGCGCCAGTACCGGTCGAAAAACTGGGTGTGTTTCGCCTCCTCGTATATCTGTGAGGAGATGAACATCTGGTCGTCGATGTTCTCCAGTACCGACATCAACGGTGCGAGGTCCTCAGTGACCGCTTCTTCGCCAGCGCCGAAGAGGGCGACGACCTTCTGGAGTTCGTAGAACTCGTCGGCCGTCAGCTGGTCGTCGGCGAGGAGGTTCTCTAAGTCCTGCTCAATCATCTCCTGTGGGATGTCCTCGTACGGATCCCAGTGGTTGTACACCGCGTGACGGAAGTATCCGCCGGATATACCGTCCGGGTTCAGTCTGAGGTCTCGGCTGGTATCTCTGACCTGTGTCATAGACGGTCGTGTGTTATCACGGGCCACGATAGCAGTGATGCCATCGATACACGGCGAATTTAATACAGCACCGAAGGTCGGAATGCCAGCGGTCGACCGACGGACGACCCGGCCGCACCCCGACGCTGAGAGCCGACTCCGGCGGCCGCATATATAGTACCGCGTCTACACGGCAAAAGAAAGTTCACACCGTTCGGTCTTCTCCCTATATGCGCTATGCTACCATCACCATCACGCCGGACGACGGGGGACTGCATCCGGCCGATTGGAAACTGTACACCGACCCCGACGTGACACGAGAGTCGATTCGAGAGATCAACCTCCTGAACGACGGCACGTGCGTCGTTCTCTACGAACTCCGCGGTGATTTCCACAAGGTGGACGAACTGTTGTCGTCTCACCCGGACATCATCGCCGTCGACGTCTCCGATAGCGAAGGTGGACTCGTCTACGTCCACTTCGAGACGAACTTCACCGTCGAAGCACTGCTCACGATCGTCCAGATGCACGAAATCGTCCTCGACACACCGATAGAGTGCATCGAACGGGGCGGTGTCCGCGTCAGACTCGTCGGTGACGATTCGACGTTACAGTCCGCTATCGGCAAGATTCCGGACCCCCTCGTCATCTCGCTCGAATCGAACGGCGATTATCACGCTGCTATCGACGATTCGTACACGAAACTGACCGACCGCCAGCGCGAGATTCTCGTCGAAGCCGTCGAGGCGGGATACTACCGCGTCCCCAGACAGTCGACGCACGAACACATCGCCACCAGTTTGAATCTGAACCCCAGCACCGTCGGGGAGCACCTGCGCAAAATCGAATCGCACATCTTCTCGGAACTCGTCACGATCGGAACGAAAACCTGATTCATCGCTCGGAAACTCGCCGACGCCGCGGCGTCAGTACACGTATTCGCTCTCGACCTCGCTCGAACAGCCGACGAGGCGGGACGCAGCGTCGGAGTACTGCAACAGCCGTTGCATATCGCCTTCGAGGTCGAAGGTTCCGCTCATCATGCCGTCGATTGCACCGACCTCTCCCTGCGTCATGCGAACCCAGTCGCCGTAATCGCCGCGGAAGACGAATCCGTAATCAGTTTCGTCGAGACCGTCTATCTCGTGGCAGTCGAAGATGTCCCCGTCTTCGAGTCCGATGAAGAAATACCGGTCTTCGGGAAGCCGGTCGTCCGCCTGCAGGTGGAAGACGAAGTCTCCGTTGAAACCGACGCCCCAGCCCTGGCCCTTCTGTCGATACTCCTCGTCGTTCGCGACGACCTGTTCCCAGCGTTCGATCCATTCTTCGGATGGAAAATCGTATGTCATAGCTTGTCGTCCTCCGTCTCAGTCGTTCGTGGTGTGGTAGTACCACTTCGTAGCGTGTGACGGTACGTCGTTAAGGATTGAGCCCCCGATTACTGGGGCGTTTATACGAACCGTTCGTGGCCCGTTCTCCGTGCCTTCTCGCTACGAATCCTCCCGTGAGCGAACGTCATCTCCAGCTACTGGACCGCCCCGAACCCCGTTCGACGTTCGGGGACGCCGGTTCTGCCCGCAGAGTCGGCCCCGTGATGTGGTGGAATCGCTCTCCCTAAAACGTACCTCGTATACCGTGCCCAACTTTCATCGACGCTCTGAACGACGACGAATCATGCGAGCCGCCGTATTCAAAGGGGCGAACGAACCGCTCCAGGTCGAGGAAGTCGATGAACCGCAACCAGCCGACGACGAGGTCGTCGTCGAAACCGAAGCCTGTGGCGTCTGTCGGAGCGACTGGCACGCCTGGCAAGGTGACTGGGACTGGATCGGCGTCATCCCGACCGAGGGACTCATTTTCGGCCACGAGGCCGTCGGCCGCGTGGTCGACGTCGGCGACGACGTCGAGCGAATCCGTGAAGGTGACCGGGTCACCGCACCGTTCAACCTCAGCGACGGGACGTGCGTTCACTGTCGAAACGGACGAGGAAACATCTGCGAACGGATGGTTCCGATGGGGTTTCTGGAGATGGCACCAGGCGGGTTCGCAGAGCGGTTCCCGGTCCGGGCAGCGGACCAGAACGCGGTCCTCCTCCCCGACGACGTTGACCCCGTGAGCGTCGCCGGTCTTGGCTGTCGGTTCGCCACCGCGTATCACGGACTCGCCCACCGCGTCGAACTGACGCCGGGCGATTGGGTCGCGGTACACGGCTGTGGCGGCGTCGGCCTCTCGGCGGTTCACATCGCCGACGCACTCGGTGCGAACGTCGTGGCCGTCGACATCGACGACCAGGCCCTCGCGAAGGCCGAGTCGCTCGGAGCGGTCGAGACGATTCCCGCGACCGAAGTCGCAGACGTCCCACAGGCCGTCAAACAGGTCACTGACGGAAGTCGCGGGGTCGACGTCTCCGTCGACGCGCTCGGCATCGCCGAGACCTGTCGGAACTCGGTGAACAGTCTGGGGAAAGCCGGCCAGCACCTCCAGATTGGACTGACCACGCAGGAAGAGGAAGGCGAGGTGTCGCTGCCCGTCGACGTGATGGCCATGGACGAACGCGACTTCTACGGCGCGTTCGGGATGCCGCCGAGCAGGTACGGAGAGATACTCCGGATGATGGAACACGGAACGATAGATCCGGGAGAAATCGTCGCCGAGACGATAGCGCTCGAAGACGTTCCGAAGACGGTCGCCTCGTTGGGTGACTACGACACGGTCGGTATCCCCGTCGTCACCGAGTTCTGAACCGTTCGTCCGAGACGAACAGGGGCGTGGCCGCCGACCGCGTCGTCTCCTTGTGTTCGACCGTTCGTTCGGCATGCTCAGCTGTCGGCAGCCCAGGGATTCGCGGGGGACGGGTTGTGCCGGCACTGTTTGGCGTAGAAGTCGAAGTCGAACGTCGCGCTGTCGGACTGAACTTCGTTGCCGCCTCCTTCGGGAGCCACCACTCGAACCCGAGGCAGTGTTTCGTGTTCGCGGTGTAACAGTCGACCTCCTCCGTGCTCCGGTCGCCGTCGAGTGCGATATCGCCGTTCAGATAGGCGAGCACTTCCGTGAGCGTCCCTTCCGTGATGACCTGCTCGCCGCTGAAGATGCTGGTCGCGATGCTGGAGTAAATCGTTCCGAGGTCGTCGATGCCGCCGACGTAGGCGTCGTCGGGTGAACTGGCGATTTCCTCCATGAGGGTCGTGTCCGCGCCCGACCCGAGGGCGACGGTGATGATGCGGATGCCGTCTCCCTTCGCGATGGTGGCCTTGTCCTTAGCGGCCGCCTCGTCGCTTCTGCCGTCGCTCAATAGCACCATCACCTTCGTGGCGCTCGCGGTCGCGTTCGTCCCGTTGAGGAGTTCATCCCTCGCAGCCTCGATGCCTGCGGCGATGTCCGTCCCGCCGCCCGCCGTGTAGCCACCAATCGCGGACTTGATCGCCTCGTAGTTCGTCGTGAGTTCCTGGTCGACCGTGGCACCGTACGAGAAGGAGATGGCAGCCCCTTCGTCCGGTGAACTGAAGTTGTCGACGAAGCCCGTCGCCGCGGTCTTGAGTGCGGTCAGATTGCTTCCCCTCATCGACCCGGAGTCGTCGCTCACGAGCGCGACTTCCAGTTCCTGTCCGCCCGCGACGCGGTCGAACTTGTTGTCACAGTCGTCATCGTACCAGAGGCGTGCGTAGATGGCGTCTGCGAGTTCGCCGATTCCGTCACCGTCTTCGCCCTCGGTCTCCAGTTCGGGTTCGCGCTGGCCGTTCTCTTCGCTCGCCGTCAACTCGCCGGCCAGCCAGATGTACGCGGGGTTGTCGTACACGTGGAGGCTGATGGTCGCCTCACCGTAGTCGCCCGGTTTCACGTCGTCGAGTTCGAAGATGGGGCCGGGGTTGTCGGCCGGTGGCTGTGTTTCGATAATCTCGCCATTGTAGTGTTCTTCCCAGTCTATCTTCAGGTCGAGGTTCCCGGCAGTCACCACGTTGTTTTCTATCATTTCGGGGTCGTTCAGGAACGCCATCGTCCCTGCGCCGCCGAAGGCGGCACCGGCACCGATGGTGCTGAGACCGAGCAGTGCTTTCCGTCGTGAGAATTCGAATTTCTTGTCTGACATCGTTGGTTGTGTGCCCCGACCACGGTGTCTCCGCCTCGTTGGCGGACGACCCTCGTTGGCAGGGGGCAACGAACCGGTGTTCTCCAGTGAGTATCGAATATATGCGCTCGATTACGGGTCGATAGGCGCTCACTCGTGGAACGAAAGGGTCTCTCTAAGGCCTTCTACCGGTTGAACCCCAGATTGTCGTCGATGAGAAAGCCCCGAGACGATTCGCTAGGGACCGACTATCGGTTTCCTCGCGGTCCCAGATTCGACGCGGGTCGTCACAGCGACCGTCTGGCACCCCCAGAAGGGTCGTCGCGGGAGTCGTCACCGACTACAGGAAACTCCTCCCGTTCTCCGTCAGACGGTCACCGGCCGCTTCGCTCCGGAAAGATAGACTGTGGAACGTACGCCGAGACGACCCAGTTCGGTTCGTCGACGACTTCGTTGATTTTCAGGTCTACTACCGCCGAACACAGCAAGTACGCCTCCGTGCGCGTCAACTCGTGTCGCTCGTGGAGATGCGTAATCATGTGTCTGGTCGCCTTCTTCGTCGCATCCATCAGGTCGTCGCTGATGCCGGTGGTCGCGTACATAGGGTCGCCGTCTGCCGAGAACGGGCCCGTAGTCTCGAACTGTGGCTGTTCGACCTCCACGTCGGAGAGCACTCGGAGCCGTGCCGTCACCGTCATCGACGCTTCGATTCCCGTGACACAGACCTCGCCGTCACCCTGTGCAGCGTGACAGTCGCCGACGCTGAACAGCGCCCCGTCGACCTCGACCGGGAGGTACAGCGACGAGCCGGCCGTGAGATGTTTCACGTCGAGATTCCCGCCGACGCGACGTGGCGGCGTCGTGCTGTGGTCTCGCGCTTCGGCGGGGGCGACGCCGAGATTGCCGGGGAACGGATCGAGCGGGACTTCGATGCCGTCGACGAACGTGCCGACGCCGTCGTCGAGATCCCAGACGTGGAGCCCCGGGTCGGGGAAATCCTCCGGGAGCAGGCCCCACCCTTCGTCGCCGGGGTAGAAGTACGAAAAACCGATACCGTCGTGTTCGAATTCGAGGAGGTCGACCGCGAGCACGTCCCCCGGACGAGCGTCGGCCACGGCGACCGGCCCGGTCAACGGGTGGCCGGTGGAGTCGTCTGCGAGCGAGTACACGTCGGCCACGGTCGCGTTCGCGTCGAGTCGGCCGTTCGTCGCGTCGCGACACTCGAAGGTCAGGACGTCGCCGGATTCGACCGTTCGGACCGGCTCGCGTTCACGGCTCCACGTCGTGTGGACGTGTTCGTCCGCTGCGGTGATGTGATGATCTGCAGTGGTCGGCATTGCCGCAAGGTATGTGCGCATCCCTCATGAAACGACCGCGTACGCGTTCGTTTCGAACGACACGATACACTCATTCGGCGGGGACGAGACGGTGAACGCCACCACCGTTCTCACCGGTGCCGAGTACGTACAGCTCTCCGGATGCGTCGCGACCGAACGAGAGTATCTGTTCGAGCTTCGCACTATCGTCTCCGGCCACCGAAATCACTCGCGGCGGCCACATGCCGCCGCCGTCGGGGCGCGTCGCGGCGAACAACCGCCCGTTTGCCCGCAGGTCGCCGAAAACGTACGTCCCGTCCATCGACGGCAGTGCCGACCCGCGATAGACGTAGCCGCCGATGACCGATATCCCGCTGACTGCCCCGCCCAAGTGGGGGTACTCGACGATGGGGTCGACGAGCGGTTCACCACCCCGGACGCTCGTCGGAGTCTCGTCCGGACAGTCGCCCGCCTCGTAGCAGTGGGTGCCTTCTTTCACGTTCCAGCCGTAGTTGCCGCCCTTCTCGACGATGCTCACCTCCTCGAACCGGCTCTGGCCGACGTCGCCGACGAACAGGTCGCCGTCGTCGAACGACATCCGCCACGGGTTTCGGAACCCCCACGCGAAGTGCTCGTCCAGGCCGTCGGTTCCGACCAGGGGGTTGTCGTCGGGGACGGCGTAGCCTTTTCCGTCGGTCCGCCCGTCGACGTCGATGCGGAGGATGCTCCCCCGGAGGTTCTCGGTCACGTCCTGCCCGTTCCCCCCACCGACGGCGTCGTACCAGTCGTCGACGTGGCCCGTGCCTTGGTCGCCGCCCGAACCGCCGTCGCCGACCGCCACGTAGAGGTAGCCGTCGTCCCCGAACGTGATGTCCCCCGCGTTGTGGTTGCTCTGTGGTTCGGGAATCTCCAGGACGGCGCGTTCGGTCTCGCGCTTCGCTCGCCTGCCGTCCTCGCTCGCTTCGAACTCCGAGAGGACGAACGTGTGACTGAACCCCGAGGGCGTCCCGGGGCGTCGCGAGACGCTGTAGCGGACGAACAGTCGGCGATTCGCGGCGAAGTCGGGATGGAGCGCCATGCCCAACAATCCCTTCTCGCCGCCGAACTCGACCGAATCGCGCAGGTCGAGGAACGGGTCGTCGCGAAGGCCGTCGGACTCGTGGACGTAGATGCGGCCGTCCTGGTCGGCGACGAAGCGACGGTCGGCGTCGGGTGCGAAGGTGATGGCTATCGGCGCCTGGAGTCCGCTGGCAAGCGTCTGCAGGCCGACAGAACCGGACGACGTCTCTCCGATCGTTCCGGTCTGCGTCGTGCCGTCCGTCTTCGAATCGTCCGGAAGCGTATCGGACCCGCTACAGCCGGCTATCGTCGCCGAGAGGCCAGTGAAGGTGGCCGTGAGGAAGTGTCGCCGCTGCATGACGACCGTTTGGTGTGCCGTAGCCAAAAGGTAACCGGGAGGAAAGGTCGTGTGACCGGAAGCCAGTCGTGACTCAACGCGAAGCTCACGAGCGAGGACGCTCGACGGTCGTCGCTCGTTACCGACTGTGGGTGTCGTCTCACCGAAAGAGATAGACCGCTGCTTCGAATGGGTCGAGGTATGCGACTGGCACGGATTCGCACTGCCGACGGCGTGGTGAGCGGCGAGTACGAGAACGGGTCGGTGACCGTCGGTGGAACGTCCTACACCGTCGGAGAGGACGCCGAACTGCTCGCTCCCTGCGAACCGTCCGCGCTGTACTGCGTCGGTCGAAACTACGCGGCGACGAACGAGCAGATGGACTACGAACGGCCGGAGCGACCGGACTGGTTCATCAAGCCGCCGGTGTCGGTTCGTCCGCACGGGGCGGCGATACCGTACCCCACCTGGACGAACGAACTGACCTACGCCGGTGAACTCGCGGCGGTCATAGACGAACGGTGTACGAATCTCGACGTCGGCGACGTCGACGACGCCGTCCGAGGCTACACGATACTCGACGACCTGGACGCACTCGACCAGGACGGGCGAACTGCGCGAAAGGCCTTCGACGGGTCGGGGCCGCTGGGGCCGTGGATAGAGACGGACGTGGACCCGAACGACCTCGACATGACGACCCACGTCGGCGGCGAGCGTCGGCAGGAAGCGAACACCTCGCAGATGCTGTTCGACGCCCACGAGATAGTCGCCTTCCTCTCGGAGCGGTACACGTTCCAACCGGGCGACGTCGTCTCGTTCGGTAGCCCCGCCAACCCCGGTCTCGTCCGTCCCGGCGAGACGGTCGAAATCTGGTACGAGGGCATCGGAACCCTCGAACACTCCATCGTCGAACCGGAGTGAACGCCGCTCGTCGCGGGCGCTTTTCGGGAGACGTCGGTGACCGCCGAGTCCGTCGAAGACGGTTTCTCAGTCCTGCTGTACGAGTCGAGTCGTCTCGTCACTCCAATCGCTCTTGCCACTCGCGGACCTTCGACATCAACTCTATCGGCGAGACGTCCGCGATTTCAGTTCCCGCGAGGTCCTCCAGCACCGCCTCGGCTTCGGCGTCGAGCGGTCGGTCGTCGCTGCCGTTCGACACCTCTCGTCCCGACGGTGCTGCCACCGCGTCAGACTCGCCACCGTCTGCGGAGGCACCGCCTCGGAAACTCCCCGACCCGAGGTCGAACACCGCTTGCACCGACTCGCTCGTCCCGGACCCACGCGCTTCGATGGCCTTCTCCGCGCGGAGTTTGTCGAGGACGTCGCGCGACCGCTCGACGACCGGCATCGGGACGCCCGCGAGGTCGGCGACGTGGATGCCGTAGGAACGGTTGGTCGGTCCCTCCTGGACGGTGCGGAGAAACGTCACGTCACCGTCTCGTTCGTCCGCGGCGACGTGGACGTTCTCGACGCGTTCTAAGTGCTCTGCGAGCGTCGTCAACTCGTGGTAGTGGGTCGCAAAGAGCGTCTTCGCCCGCACCTCGTTGTGCAGATACTCCGTCGCCGCCCACGCGATGGAGATTCCGTCGTACGTCGCGGTTCCGCGTCCGACTTCGTCCAGAATCACGAGCGAGTCCTCGGTCGCCGAGTGGAGGATGTTGCTCAACTCCTGCATCTCGACCATGAACGTCGAACGACCCTGTGCTAACTCGTCTAGCGCACCGACGCGGGTGAAGATGCCATCGACGAGTCCCACGCGCGCCTCCCGCGCCGGGACGAAACTGCCGACCTGCGCGAGCAGGGTGATGAGCGCCACCTGCCGCATGTACGTCGATTTTCCCGACATGTTCGGCCCGGTGACGATGAGGAACTCGCGGTCGTCGTCCATCCGCACGTCGTTCGGGACGAACTCTGTCGTCTGCTCCACCACGGGGTGACGACCCTGCTGGATGTCCAGTCCCGAGTCGGCCAGTTCCGGGCGAACCCATCCGTTCTCGACGGCGTGGACCGCTAGACTCGCCAGTACGTCGAGTTCGGCCAGCGTGCGCCCGACGTCCTGTAAGAGTTCGGCGTGCTCTGCGACGCGCGCTCGAAGCCGCTGGAACAGTTCGTACTCCAGATCGCCGCGCTGTTCTTCGAGGCGCAGGATTTCGCGTTCTCGCTCCCGGAGTTCTTCGGTGACGTACCGCTCTGAGTTTTTCAGCGTCTTGATCGCCTCGTACTCCTCGGGGACCTCGTCCGTCTCCGACTTGCCGACCTGCAGGTAGTAGCCGTCCGTCTTGTTGCGGTCGACCTGCAGGTGGGTGATGCCCGTCCGAGACTTCTCGCGCCCGGCGAGGGTGTCGAACCACTCCAGATTCGCCTCGTGCCGTTCGATGATGGCGTCCAGTTCCTCGTCGTACCCCCGGCAGAGCAGGCCACCTTGCGTGACGGTGTTCGGTGGGTCCTCCGCCAGCGCCTCGGCCAACTCCTCGCGCAATCGCTCCGCTTGCTCCCGGTTCGGTCGCGCCACGAGCTCTGCGAGTGGCGAACTCGACAGCGAGGGCGCGTTCGAAACGGCGTCGGAGACTTTCGGGAGGACGGCGAGACTGTCTCGCACCCGGAGCAGGTCGTGGGCGTCCGCGCTTCCCGACGCCGCCTTGCTCGCCAGTCGTTCGAGGTCGTACGCCTCGGACAGCGTCTCTCGAATCTCCTCGCGGGCCAGCGCCGACTCCGCGAAGGCGGCGACGTTCGACTGGCGTTCCCGAAGCAGGTCGAGCGACCGGCGCGGGCGTTGGAGCCACTCTTTCAGCAGGCGGCGACCGGCACTCGTCTGGGTGTGGTCGACCGTCTCGAACAGCGACCCCTTCCGGTCGCCGTGCATCGTCTCGGTGAGTTCGAGATTCCGCTGGGTGGTCGCGTCGAGTTCGACGTGGTCGTCCGCGTGGTACGACTGGAGGCGCGTCATCGACCCGAGGACGCCCGCCCCCGTCTCTTCGACGTAGGAGAGCACGGCCCCCGCCGCCCGCACCTCGGCCCCCTCGCCTGAGTCCAGTCCGAGACTCGCCAGCGTCTCCTTCCCGAACTGCTCGCGGGTTCGGTGGGTCGCCTTCCCCGGTGCGAACGCGTTCGCGTCGTGGACCGAGAGGGAGGCGTCGGTTCGCTCGCGCACCCGTTCGAGGAAGGAATCGTCGTTGCGAACCTCGGGACCGGGTAGCACCTCGGCCGGGTCGAACCGGTAGAGTTCCGTCAGCGCTCGTTCGTCGGCGTCGGGGCCGGAGACCGCGGTGACCAGAAACCGGCCGGTCGTCACGTCCGCGAAGGCGAGGCCGTAGCCCTCCTTGACGCGTACGACGCCCGCGAGATACTGGGCGTCAGCGGAACTGGTCTCCAGGAGCGTGCCGGGCGTCACGACCCGCGAAATCTCGCGGGCGTGACCGTTTTCCGTCTCGTACTGGTCGGCGACGGCGACGCGGTAGCCGCGTTCGACCAGTTGTTTCAGGTACGGCGTCAGTTCCGAGAGCGGGACGCCGGCCATCGGATAGCTACTGCCGTGGCTCGATTTCTGCGAGACGGTCAGGTCGAGCACGTCGCCGACCAGTTCCGCGTCGTCTGCGAAGAACTCGTAGAAGTCGCCGACCTGCATCGTCAGCACCTCCGCGTCCGTCTCGGCTTTGAGCGAGAGAAACTCCCCGACGATGCCGCCTTCGCTCACGACGGACACCCCCGAAGACGGGCAACCGAAATCATGTACGGAAGAAGTTCGAGCGCGAATAAAACGGTGTGGGTTCGTGGTGCGAACGGCGGTCACCGCGACGGTTCGACGGCCGCTATGGTTTTGTCGCTCGCCGACATTTCCGCACGTGGTGTCGGTGGTTCCTCGCTCCCGGCGTGGACTCGGCCTCGGTCTGATGAGCGTCGCCGCCGTCAGTTTCGTCCTCGTGCTCGTCGTCAGCGCCGCCCTCGCCCCGCCCATCTCGAACACGTCGTTTCGTGACGCTCCGAACGAAACCGTCGTCGGCGTGCAGTCGACGACGACGAAAGGACGCATCGCGACGTTCGACGTCCAGGGACGACAGGCCTGGGAGTACGGGAACGCCGCCAGCTATCACGACGTCTCTCGGCTTCCGAACGGCTCCGTCCTCGTCTCGTTCGTGGCCCGAGGCTACCGCGATTGCGGTCCGTACGAGTCACCCTGTGCCAGAACCGGCGTTCGCATCGTCGACCCCGAACCGAGCCCCCACGTCGTCTTCGAGTGGACGTTTCCCGTTCGGACGAGTCTGAACAGCGAGGTACACGACGCCGAGTTTTTGCCCTCGGGCGAACTGCTCGTCGCGGACATGGACAGAGAGCGCGTGTTCACGGTCGCACAGAACGGGAGCGTCACGTGGCAGTGGAACGCGAGCGAGTTCTACGACGCACCGACAGACCCCACGAAGACCGACTGGCTCCACATCAACGACGTGGATAGAATCGGTGACGGTCGCTACCTCGTGTCGGTTCGAAATGCCAACCAACTCGTCGTCGTCGAACGCGGGGCGGGCGTCGTGGAGGTCGTGAACGAGGACGGCGACCCGACCGTGTTGAACAGACAGCACAATCCCCAGTGGCTCTCGGAGAACGCCATCCTCGTCGCCGACAGCGAGAACGACCGGGTGGTGGAACTGCATCGAGAGAACGCGAACGGCGAAAACGGCGAGAGCGAGTGGACGGTCGCGTGGCAGGCCAAGGGAGCGGGTGGCATCGAGTTCGACTGGCCGCGCGACGCCGACCGCCTCCCGAACGGGCACACGCTCGTCACGGACAGTCGGAACAACCGCGTCGTGGAACTGAACGAGTCGGGGGCGATGGTCTGGAGCGCTCGCGTTCCGACGGTCCCCTACGAAGCGGACCGCCTTCCGGGGGAGTACCCCGCCGGGCCGCCCTACGATTCGGGTGGTGAGGTCGGGGAGGGTGCGACGAAACTCCCCGTCTTCAGCTACCTGCTCGCTAGCGCTCGCCACGTGGTCGACCTGCCGTACTGGCTCGCGGGGTGGCATCTCGCGGTCGGGGTCGTCTCGCTCGTGACGTTTCTCGTGGGGGCCGGACTGGTCGTCACCGAGAGTGAAAAGTAAGTTGCGTGAGCAACCAGAATACCGACCGGCGACTCGCCCGTCTTTCCCCACATGGCAGTCACCCAGATCGACCACCTGAACGACGAACAGGCGGACTGTATCGACAACTGCTTCGAGGCCGCACAGGTCTGTGAGTGGTGTGCCGACGAGTGTCTCGACGAAGATGGCGACATGGCGCAGTGTATCCGCCTCTGTCGCGACGTGGCCGACATCGCCACCCAGCACGCCCGGTTCATGGCGCGCGATTCGAACTACAGCGTCGAACTGGCGGAAGCCTGTGCTGGTGCGTGCGAGGAGTGTGCCGAGGAGTGTTCGCGCCACGACCACGACCACTGCCAGGTCTGTGCCGACGTGTTAGAAGACTGCGCCGAAAGCTGTCGGTCGATGGTCGCGTCGTAAACGGTCTCGCCGATTTTAGTTCCGCTTCTCACGACCGACACTCATTTTACACCGGAACGGAACCGAATCGTATGGAAGGGCGACGGACGAGACGCGTCCTCGGCTACGGTAGTTTGGTACTTGTCGCCGGTGCTGTCTGGGCGTGGATTCTCGTCTTCGGTCGCTTCGACCTGATTTTGTACGCGATACTCTTCACGCTCGTCGGTGGTGTCGGCGTCGCCAATCTTCGCGGATGGCATCAGTACGTCCCGAAGCTCATGCTCGCTGTTGCCGTCCTGTCGGTGCTTCTCGGCGTCGGTCGGATGAGCCACTACGGGCCGTCGAACGCGCTGGTGATTGCGTTCTTCGCTCTCGCAGCCGCGTTTCTCGTCCGGGGTTACCAGTACCGACTGCAACTCCAGAAACAGTGACCCCCGGAAAGCAGTTCTCGGAACAGTCATGTGTTTCAGGTCACGTCTCCGAACTATGACCGACGAGTGCGAAGCATGCGCCGACCGCGAAACAGAGGAGGACGACCACGAGGAAAGTTCTGACGACGGCGACCACGCCCTCCCACTCGAAGACCTTCAGTATCCGGAGTTCGTCTTCGAGGAGGGCGATATCGACGCAGACGGGTCGTTCGACCTCGAAACCGACCTCGGCCGCGAGGAGATGGCCGACTGGCTCTCCGACCTCGCCGGCGGGATGGCAAGTCACGACGTGGCGGTCGAATCGCCCGACGGATACGTCACCTTCGGCGTCGGGGCGTCCGGGGTTCGGATGTCGTTCGACCCCGGCGAGGACGGTGTCGGCGACTTCGAAGTGACGTTCGAACTCCGGGCGAAACCGATGTTCGTCGCGGACGACCCCGACGAACCGAAGGTCGGTGCACGCGGTGGAACGGGGTTCGTCCCCATCGAGATGCTGACGACCGACCGCGAGACGTTCCGCTGTTACAACTGGATGGGCGACTCGGACGACGCCTGATTACGACTTCAGCGCGGAGAGCACCGCGAACGTCCGTCGTTCCAGCGACTCCGTGTCCGTGGCCATCAGTTTCACGATGGCTTCCTTGCCGACCTCGCCGCGGTCGACGATGGCGACGGGGGTCTCCTCCGCCGACTCGAAGGCCTGCCGGGCACCCCACTGCATCGTGTTTCCCTCTCTGGATTTCACGTTCTCCGGCTCGGCCGTGCGGTCGAACGCTGCGACGTCACCGCTGAGTGTCGAGAGCGCGTCTTCCACGTCGCCGTCGAACCGGCAGTTGACGGCGTATCGCAGGTCGGCGTCGAACTCGCGCGCTGCGAGCAGAAATCGGGCGACGTGACTCGACGCACCGAAGCGTACGCCTCGATTCGGGCTCACGCCCGACATGGTACGCGTGATTCGGCCTTCGACGGCAGCCGTTTCGTCGACTCGCTCGGCGTACCGTGTCGCCCCGACCACGTTCATCCCGACCTCCGGCACGAGCGCGCTGACGTCTCGCTCGACGAACGACCGGACCACCTCCTCGACCGCTTCTGCGGTGGGGTGGCGGTCCGCTCGCTCCCGAAGCGCGACGAGGTGGTGAACCGACCCCGGCCCCTCGCCGACGTCGATCGGGTAGCGTACGGCGCGTTCCATGAAAGCCGTCGCACCAGCGACCGCGTTCCGGAGGTCGTCGCCGTGTGCGAGACGGGCGGCGATGGCACTCGAGATAGTACACCCCGACCCGTGGGTCGCGTCGGTCTCGACCCGTTCGTGGGTGAAGATTTCGACGCCATCGTCGGTCACCAGCACGTCTTTGACCGTCTCGCCGGGGACGTGCCCACCCTTCAGGAGTGCAGCGTCGGCACCGAGTTCGAGCAACGCCTCGCCCGCCGCTCGGGCACTCTCGTCGTCTTCCGGCGACACGTTCACCAACACCTCGGCTTCGTCGACGTTGGGCGTCACCAGCGTCGCGTGGTCGAGAAGCGATTCGTAGGCCGCCTCACCCTCCGGTTCGAGCAGTCGGTCGCCCGAGGCGGCCACCATCACCGGGTCGACGACGACCGGCGCGTCGAGCGTCGCGACCTGGTCGGCCACACTTCGGACGACCGGCGCCTCCGCGAGCATCCCCGTTTTGACTGCCCGGACGTCGAAGTCGGAGCGGACGGCATCACACTGTGCCTCGATTTCTTCGACCGGGAGCGTGAACGACCGTTCGACGCCCCGCGTGTTCTGGGCCGTGATACTCGTGACGACGCTCGTGCCGAACGCGCCGTGGGCCTCCATCGTCTTCAGGTCGGCCTGTATCCCTGCGCCACCCCCGGAGTCGCTTCCGGCGATGGTCAACGCGACCGGCGGTTCGACGGGTGCGGGAGTTCGCGTCATTGCAACCGCCCCACGAACTCCTCGAACGTTCCCCAGAAAGGGTCGACCTCCGGATGGTCGATTCGCTCGCCGTCAACGGTCACGCCGTCTCCCGCTCGAACCTCGCCGATGTCGGCGGCGGGGATGTCGGCGTCGTCCAGTGCGGCGAGGACGTCGTCTGCATCCTCGGGTGCGACCGAGAGCAGGAGCGTCCCCTCGCTGATGGCCGACCACGGGTCCATGTCGAAGAAGTCGCAGGCTTCGAGCACCCCCGGCAGGACGGGCACGTCGTCGTGGGAGACGTCGAGGCGGACGCCGCCTGCGCGGGCCATCTCGACTAGCGCGCCGTGGACGCCGCCTTCGGTCGCGTCGTGCATGGCGGAAACGTCGCCTGCATCAGCGGCGACGAGTGCGTCTTCGACGGGGCTCATGTCGTCGAAGCGTGCCTTCGCCGCCTCGACCGTCTCATCCGGGAGGTCGAGTAGTTCCTCGAACCGGATGGAGAGGAGGCCGACCGCCTCCACCGCAGGGCCTTTCGTGACGAGAACGCGGTCGCCGGGGCGTGCGCCGTTGGGCCGAACGACTGCATCGGGGTCGCCGACGGCCATCGCGGTCGCGCCGCCGACCATGGGGTAGTTACAGCCGGCGTACCGTGCGGTGTGGCCGGTGACGACGCTGACGCCCAACTCGCGGGCCTCGCGGTCGAACGTCTTCCAGATGGTCTCGAACTCCTCGTCGGTGATTTCGGGCGGGAGGTTGAAGTCGACCGCGAGGTGGGTCGGCCGGATGCCACTCACCGCCACGTCGCTCATCACGATGTGGAAGGCGAACCACGCCGCACGCTCGAAGCCGAGCGACGGCATGACGAAGATGGGGTCGGTCGCGGTCACGACGGCCCGTTCGCCGACCTCGAAGATGCCGAAATCGACACCGTGCTGTGGCCCGAGCGTGACGTCTTCGCGCTCCGCACCGAGGTGCGGGTAGATGTACTCCTCGAAGAACGCTCTGTCTACTTTGCCGAGATTGCTCATGCGTGAGTTTATTACTGGGTAGTATTTACCAGTGGTGTTCACTCCCGGTCTGCGTACTCGGCGAACACCTGCCACGAGGGGTCGACGTCGGGATGCTCGATTCTGTTTCCATCGACGTAGACTCCATCGCCCTCACGTACCGTACCCATTTCGGCCGCCGGTATCCCGGCGGCCTCCAGTGCCGCGAGCACGTCGTCCGTCCCCTCGGGCGCGACGGTCAGAACCAGTGTTCCCTCGGTCGTGGACTCCCAGGGGTCGACGTCGAAAAAGTCGCAGGCTTCCAGCACGCCCGGCAGGACGGGCACGTCGTCGTGGGAGACGTCGAATCGAACGTTTGCCGCACGTGCCATCTCGACCAGCGCGCCGTGAATCCCACACTCCGTGGCGTCGTGCATCGCGGTCACCGGTCCCGCCTCCGCCGCGACCAGCGCGTCTTCGACGGGGCTCATGTCGTAGAAGCGATCTTTCGCCGCCTCGATGGTTTCCTGCGGGAGTTCGACGTACTCTTCGAACAGGGTGACGAGGAAGCCTGCCGTCTCGACGCCCGGTCCTTTCGTGACGAGGACGCGGTCGCCAGGGCGTGCGCCGTCCGGTCGGACGAGATTCTCACGCTCGCCGACTGCGAGTGTCGTCGCACCACCGACCCACGGATACTGACATCCCGTATAGCGGGCGGTGTGACCGGTGACGACGCTGACGCCCAACTCGCGGGCCTCGCGGTCGAACGTCTTCCAGACCGTCGCGAACTCCTCGTCGGTGATTTCGGGCGGGAGGTTGAAATCGACCGCGAGGTGGGTCGGGCGCAGGCCACTCACCGCCACGTCGCTCATCACGACGTGGAAGGCGAACCACGCCGCACGCTCGAAGCCGAGTTCGGGGAGGAGCGAGAGGGGGTCGGTGGCGAGGGCGACGACCGGTTCCCCTCCATCGATGCCGTCATCGGACGAAGTCCGATTGGCCAGCGAGCCGAGTTCGATGACGCCGAAATCCACCCCGTGTTTCGGCCCGAGCACCACGTCGTCGCGCTCCGCGCCGAGATAGGGATAGATGTGCTCGTCGAAGAAGTCACGGTCTACCTTCCCGAGGTCGGTCATACTCGGAGTATCGGCCAGTGGCACAAATCGGTGGTGGTTCGCTCGGGAGTTCGCTGGCCGGGAGTTATACGTCTCCAGGCACCAATCTGGCCCACATGACGAAGTTCGCAGTGACGGGTGCGGCGGGCAACGTCGGGCGCGAGTCGCTGGCGGCGCTCGAAGAGCACGACGTGACGCCAATCACCCACCGCGAGCACGACGACATCGACAGCGAGGTGTGCGACGTCACCGACGCCGACGCGCTCGCCGACGTACTGGCCGGTCACGACGTCGTCGTCCATCTCGCCGCGAACCCATCGCCCGATGCCGACTGGCGGAGCACGGTAGACGTGAACATCGAGGGGACGCGCAACGTCTTCGAGGCCGCACGCGAACACGACCTCACACGGGTCGTCTTCGCCTCGTCGAACCACGCGGTCGGGATGTACAACGCCGCAGACCCGGCCGAGACGGAGACGATGGTCACCGGCGAGGCCCACCCCGTCTATCCGGACGACCCGCCGCGCCCGGACTCTTACTACGGCGTGAGCAAGGTGACCGGCGAGGCGCTCGGCACCTACTACGCCGACCGCCACGGCATCGAGGTCGTCAACCTCCGTATCGGCTGGCTTCTCTCTGAAAACGACCTCCGCGAGACGCAGGACGGATCGGAAGCGCACGCACGATTCGCCCGAGCGATGTGGCTCAGCCCCCGCGACTGCCGCGACGTGATTCGGGCCGCTGCGACCGCGTCGCTTCCTGAACCTGCCGTCACCGCCCACGCCATCTCGCGGAACGACGACCGGTTCCTCTCGATTTTGCAGACGGAACGCGCACTCGGCTACCGTCCCCGCGACAACGCTTCGGAAGTGCTGGAGTGAGTCCCATCCGACTCCTCGTCGCTCGCGCCCGTTCTCACGTACCTTCATATGTGATGACGGGACCACTGCGGCGTACCCGTGGCACACCGAGCACTTGTCGCCTACGAGCGACCCGATGGACGTTATGACCGTCACTACGCACACTGGGGAGCCACCTCGCTCGCACTTCGTCACCGAATCACGCCGGAGACACCCGAATCACGCCGGAGACACCCTTCGCCGACGGGACGGACGACCGGTGGATTCCAGCCATCGACCCGACGCCCGAAGCCACCCGACTGTCGTTCGAAGACGCCACGACGTTCGACTACCAGCAGATAGAGGCGTTCTACGTCGTCTCGCTCGCGTGGGTCGTCACCGCGTATCTCCCCCTCTGGTTCGGTGCCACGCTGGATGCCGAAACCGAAGCGGGTGCCCTCGTCGCCGTCTCCGACGACCGAGACGCAGCGCACGTCCGACGCTGGTTTCGCGCGACGCGAGCGGTAGTCAGGGACATGGTTCGTCGCGGCGCGATAGACGAACGGGAAGCGACCGACTATCTCGACGCCCGTCTCACCGAGTGGGCGGGTGACCGCCGGGAGGTGATTTCGACGGCCGGATAGCGGTCGGTTTTTATCCAGCCACCGACTACCATCTGCCAGTGACGACGGACGCCGAAAGCGACCCCACCACGGTTCGGACGCCGACACACCGCGAGGCGCGGGCACACGTCGAGGCGGCTCTCGACCGCGACGACCTCGTGACCCTGTTCGGTCGCTGTACCGTGGAGTACGACGGACGCGCGGAGAGTCATCTTGGGCCGGGTGACCGCCTCCTCGTGCTCAAACCCGACGGAACCGCGCTCGTCCACACCGAATCGGGACAGAAGCCGGCCAACTGGCAGCCACCGGGTGGAACCTTCGAGACCGAACTGAACGACGAGCGCCTGCTCGTCCGGAGCACGAGACCCAACCCGGACGAGTCGCTCGATGTTCACTTCGACCACGTCGTGCAAGTGTCGTCGTTCGATGTAACCGACGCGAAAGAGCTCTCGCTCGCCGGAACCGAAGAAGACCTCCGCCAGCGTATCTTGGAAGACCCCGACCTCGTAGAGCGGGGATTCACCCCGCTGGCGACCGAGCGCCAGACGGCCGCCGGAGCCATCGACATCTACGGCAAGGACGCCACCGGCACCACGATGGTCGTGGAACTCAAGCGCAGGCGCGTCGGGCCGGACGCCGTCGGACAGCTTCGGCGGTACGTGGACGCTCTCCAGCGCGACCTCCACGCCGGTGCTGAGATACGCGGCGTGCTGGTCGCACCCTCGGTGACCGAACGCGCCCGACGGATGCTCGCCGAAAGCGGGCTGGAGTTCGTCTCGCTCGAACCGTAGGCTCCGAGAGTCAGTCGTCGTACGGTAGTGGCCAGTGGCAACACTGGAGATGAGTAGTAGGGTACTGCATCGGCAGGCTTCGACCGACCGAGTTTCTGTTCCGTAATTTATTAGTTGATTGGATGACAGTTATAGCTATGCAGATCGCAATCCTTTCTGACATGCACGTTCCCGACCGAAGACGGGAGATTCCCGACGCCTTCCGGAAACGGATTCGAGAAGCGGATTTCGTCGTACACGCTGGCGATTTCGGGTCGAAAGACGCGTTCGACGACGTGCAGGTCCTCGCCTCGAACCTGACCGCAGTCTACGGCAACGCCGACCCCGACGACATCGACCTCCCGGCAGTGGCGTCGGTCGAAGTCGACGGCGTAACGTTCGTCGTCCTGCATGGCGTCGTCAACCCCGTCAAACGAGGGGTTTGCAGTTCGGAAGGCGTCGTCTTCGACCGCGACGATTGGCTGGACGCCATCGCGGAGACGACACGTGTGCGAGCGGACGGACCGACGGTCGGAATCGGGGGCCACTCACACGACGTCGAGGATACGGTTCACGACGGCGTTCGGGTGTTGAATCCGGGGTCGGCCACGGGCGTTGGCGAGGATGTCACTGCGACGATGATGACCGCATCGGTCGACGACGGTGATGTGACCGTGACCGTTTACGAGGCGTGACCGACGGGGGTCGTCCACGACTCCACAGGAGAATAGAACGAAATGAGTGTCAGTCCAACTGCCGTTTCAGTCTGTCGAGCAGTTGGAGTGCTTCCAGCGGCGTCGTGTCGGCGACGTTGGTCCGTCTGAGTTCGGCGAGCGCATCTTCCGCCGGGGCGTCGGACGCCGACGAGGCCGATTCCTCCGCTCTTCTGCCCTCTATCTCCTCGCTCAACAGTTCCTTCGACCGCCGAATCACCGCGTCGGGGACGCCCGCCACCTGTGCGACTTCGACGCCGTACGACGCCGTCGTCGCTCCCGGTTCGACGTTGTGTTCGAAGACGACCTCGCCGTCGTGTTCGGTCGCCCCGAAGTGGAGGTTGATGGCGTTCGGCAGGTCGTCGGCGACCGCGGTGAGGTCGTGGTGGTGGGTGGCAAACAGCGTCTTCGCGCCGATTTCGTCGTGGACGTACTCGGTCACCGCTCGCGCGATGGTGAACCCGTCGGTCGTACTCGTGCCCCGCCCGACTTCGTCCAGCAGGACGAGCGATTCGTTCGTCGCGTTTCGCAGGATGTCGGCGACTTCGGTCATCTCGACCATGAACGTCGAGCGGCCGCCCGCGATGTCGTCGCTCGCGCCGACCCGGGTGAAGATTCGGTCGACCAGTCCGATACGCGCTTCGTCGGCGGGGACGAAGCTACCGACCTGCGCGAGGAGGGTGATGAGTGCCACCTGCCGCATGTACGTCGACTTTCCGCTCATGTTCGGCCCGGTGATGACCGCCAGCGTCTCGCGGTCGAGGTGGGTGTCGTTGGGGACGAACGACGTCTCGGTTCGCTCGACCACCGGGTGGCGACCGTTCCGGACGTCGATGCCGTCGCCGCCGATTTCGGGACGCGAGTAGCCGTGTTTCGCGGCGACCTCCGCCAGCGCGACGAGCACGTCCAGTTCGGCCAGCGTGTCGGCGAGCGACTGGACTCGCTCCGACTCCTCGGCCACCGTATCGCGCACGTCCCGAAAGAGGTCGTATTCGAGTTCGTCGGCCCGCTGTTCGGCCCGGACGATCTCGTCTTCGCGTTCCTTGAGTTCCGGCGTGTAGAATCGCTCGGAGTTCTTGAGCGTCTGTCTGCGCGTGTAGTCGTCTGGAACCCTGTCGAGGTTCGGGTCGGTCACCTCGATGTAGTAGCCGTGGACCTGATTGTAGCCGACCTTGAGCGATTCGATGCCGGTTCGTTCGCGCTCGCTCGCTTCGAGGTCGTCTATCCACGCCTTGCCCGACCGTTCCGTCTCGCGAAGTCGGTCGAGTTCGTCGTCGTAGCCCGACTGGATGACGTCGCCCTCGGTGACCTCGATGGGGGGTTCCTCGGCGATGGCGCGTCCGATTCGGTCGCGCACGTCGGCCATCTCGTCCAGATTCGTGCGGAGACTGGTCAGCTTCTCCGATTCCACGTCAGTCATCGCCGCGGCGACGTTCGGCACCACGTCGAGCGTCTCTTTTAGCGAACGCAGGTCGCGGGCGTTCGCCCGACCACGCGCGACACGGGAGATGAGACGCTCGATGTCGTATACGTCCCGCAGGAGGTCGTGGACTTCCTCGCGTGCCTGGACGCGGGTCGTCCACTCTTCTACGGCGTCGAGTCGCGCCTCGATTCGCCCCCGTTCGAGCAGGGGTCTGCGGAGCCAGTCTTTCAGTTTCCGTCCGCCGAGTGCACAGGCAGTTTCGTCGAGCACGCCGACGACCGTGGCGTCCTCGTGCCCGTGCACTGCTCGCGGTTCGAACAGTTCGAGGCTCGCGAGCGCGACGCGGTCGAGGAGCATGTACGACCGGGGGTCGTAGCGCGTGAGGTGATTGAGATATTTGAGGCGGCTGTCGTCCAGGTCCTCGCCACCTTCGCCACCGCGAACGTATTCGGCGTACGCGAGGAGTGCGCCACAGGCCCGAATCTCCGCGTCGGTGGCGAGCAGTCGCTCGGGCGGGCCGAAGTACTCCGCGACGAGGGTTCTCGCGCCGTCGATGTCGAACGCGGACTCGTCGTACTCGGTGACCATGCAGTCCGCGTCGAAGGCCGACCGGGGTGCGTCCGGGGCGACGATGGCTTCGGCGGGTGCGAATCGCCCGATTTCGTCGCGGACGTCGCTCTCGGATTCGACCGTCGTCGCGTAGAAGTCACCGGTCGAGACGTCGAGGACGGCCAGTCCGTACCCATCGTCGTGCGTGAGGCAGGCGACGAAGTTGTTGTCGTCCGTGTGAAGCAGTTCGTCTTCGGTGAGCGTCCCCGGCGTGACGACGCGCGTGACGGCCCGTTCGACCACGCCGGACGCGTCGGCGGGGTCCTGTACTTGGTCTGCGACCGCGACGCGATAGCCTGCGTCGAGGAGCGTCTCGATGTACGATTCGGCGTTGTCGATGGGGATGCCCGACATCGGATACGTTCCGGTACTGTCTTCGCGTTTCGTGAGGGTAATCTCCAGGAGACGGGAGGTTTGCTCTGCGGCCTCACAGAACGTCTCGTAAAAATCTCCAACCTGAAACAGCACCAGCGAGTCGTCGTACTGCCGACACAGTTCGAAGTACTGGCGCATCATCGGCGTCAGTTCCTCGCTGTTTTCGGCCATCTTCTCGGGTGCCCCGAGCGCCGCGTCCATGCGAGAAACCCAGTTCCCGTGGGACAATAAGCACCCGGAATCGACCCGTGCCGACCGTCCCACAGGGTCGATTTCTACGGCGAGTCGCTCCGACGAGTTACGTCCCTTCGACGAGTCGTTTCAGTTGTTCTGGCGGCACGGCACCGCGTGCTGCGTGCCCGTCGTAGGCGAAGGTTGGTACACCCGTCACGCCCCGTTCTCGTGCGTCGGCGAACCGTTCGAAGAGTCGTTCTCGAAGCTCATCGTCGTCCACCGCCGCTCGAATCGCATCGCCGTCGAGCCCCACGTCGGCGGCCAGGTCGGCTATCACGTCCGGGTCGCCGATGTCCCGTCCGTCCTGCCAGAGCGCCTCGAAGATGGCTTCGTCGAAGTCGAGCCACCGGTCGGGACGCTCGCGTTCTACGTAGGAGGAGGCGACCTGCGCGTTCAGCGAATCGACGTCCGTGGCGATTTCCTGTTCCATCTCGACGTCGTACCGTTCCTGGAGTCGTCGCACGTTTCGTTTCGCCTGCTCGTAGTAGTCCTCGTCTTTGCCGTCCGGTACGTCGTGGTCGATAGAGCCGTCCGGATTCCGTTTCTGGCTCCGGAGGTCGAAGGGCCGCCAGTCGATTTCGAGCGGTTCGTCGCGCGTCGCTCGATACTGGTCGAGCGACCGGCGGCCCAGATAACAGAACGGGCACACGTAATCGGAGAAGACGGTGATCTGCTGGTTCGTCTGTGGTTCACTCATGCTAGGTACTCGTGGACTGGAACGGTAAAAGAAGACGACTCCGGTGGTGGTTGCCGCTGTTCGTTCGGTCGCGTCACGACTCGCGGGAGACTGGAACCGAACGACTGAGATACGTCGAGCACTAAACGGGGATAGATGGCACTCGTGACCCTCCCGCTTCACGCCGTCACGTCCGGCGGTGGCCTCCTCCTCCCGGCCGTCATCTCGCTGGCCGCGCTGGGGTCGGTGCTCGTCCTCGCGCTGGCGACGGTCGCGTTTCGCCAGCGACGCACGCTCCCCTATCTGCTGGTGACGCTGGCGTTCGCGGCGTTGGCGGGGCAGGCGCTCGTCGGTGGACTGACCACCGCGAACTATCTCGCCGGGAGCACACATCACCTCGCAGAGCACGCGTTGGACGTGGTCGTGGTCGCCCTGCTCGTCGGCGCGGTGTACTACGCACGGACGGTGGAGACGCGATGACCGAGACACGAACCCGGATAGAGCGTTGCGTCGAATCACGCCCAGGCGTCCACTTCAACGACCTCGTCCGGCGGTCGGAACTCGCACCCGGTCAGGTCCAGTACCACGTCCGGGACTTGCTCGCAGACGACCGACTCACGAGCGAGCACCTGTACGGCAAGACCCACTACTACCCGCCCGAGTATGACGAGTGGGAGCGCTCGACGCTCGCACTCCTCCGCCGGGAAACCGCCCGCGACGTGCTCGTCTCCCTGCTAGAACGTGGGTCGGCACGACCCGCATCACTGGCGGACGACCTCGGAATCGCCCGAAGCACGCTCGAGTGGCACGTCGGCCACCTCGAAGAACAGGACCTCATCGAGAAGCGACGGAACGCGAAAAATCGAGTGACACTCGTTCCGACGCGACCCGAGGAGACCGCGCGACTGCTGGCCGCCGTCACGCCGTCGTTCCCGGCACGCATGGTAGACCGGTTCACCCGACTGGTGGACGACCTGTTGTCGGGGTGAGCTGGCGTTCTCTCGTTCACTGGCGAACCTCCCCGGAGTTCCGGCCAACACCACCCCGCCGGCTCACCGGCGAAAACGAGGCGACATCGTGGACGAGGAGGGTTTCAGTACGCTGCTCGATTACGAACCGTTTTACAGCAAAATTTCACCGTCTCTCCGAAAAAAGCTCGTTCAGCCGAGGACGTAGCGGAGCACGGGGTAGCGCTCGACCAGTGCTTCGCCACCGACTTCGTAGCGTTCGATGAGGCTGTCCAGGCCGAGGATGTGGCCGGCACCGAACGCCGCGACGGCGAGGAACACGAGCATGTACGCGAAGTCGCCGTTGATGATGCCGTGTTCGATCTCCCAGTTGCCGAAGTAGAACATCAGCATCATGAACGCGCCCCAGAACGCCGCGAAGCGAACGAACGCGCCGACGATGAGCGCCAACCCGATGAGGAGTTCGCCCCACGGGACGGCGATGGCGAGGAAGTCAGCGAACCAGGCAGTCGTGCCCATCCACTGGAACGTGCCATAGAGCGGACTGGCTTCCGGCACCGCGTTGGTCAGGTAGCCAGTCGCACTGAATCCCCCTTCCGCGACCTTCGTCCACCCGGCGTGGAGGAAAGCGTACCCCATCATGAGACGGAGCGCGAGGACGAACCACGCACTCAGGCTGTGAGCCTCACCACGGACGGTTAGGCCGCCCAATCTGCTTTCGAATGTGTTTACACCGGTTTTTGCTTCTTTAGTTGCCATTGTTCTTCACCTACATTTCGACAGACGATTGGATATCCCATATAAAGAGAAGGTGATTCCTGTGTGACGGGAACCATTCCCGACGGATGAGAATCAGTGTCGAAAACGAGTCACGGGCGAATACCGTCGGATGATAATCCGGTCGCCCCAGCGGTACTTCTCCCGCACGGTCACGATGCCGGACTCACGTCTCACTCTCGAACCTGCCCACCGCAGGATACGACGTCGTCGAAGGCGGCCCTTCGACGAGTCCGCTCACACGATAGCGGTAGCTCTCGCGAGTAAGGAACACCGGGCCGTCGAACGGGCTCGGACGAAGTATCGTCGCTGGTGCTCGGGACGTGGTACAGAAAAGCTCAGAATCGAAACACGGTACAGAAAAGTCGAACTTAGCCGAGGACGTAGCGGAGCACGGGGTAGCGCTCGACTAACGCCTCGCCGCGGATTTCGTACTGCTCGATGAGGGTGTCCAGGCCGAGGATGTGGCCGGCACCGAACGCCGCGACGGCGAGGAACACGAGCATGTACGCAAAGTCGCCGTTGATGATGCCGTGTTCGATCTCCCAGTTGCCGAAGTAGAACATCAGCATCATGAACGCGCCCCAGAACGCCGCGAGGCGGACGAAGGCACCCACGAGCAGGGCGACACCGATGAGGAGTTCGCCCCACGGGACGGCGATGGCGAGGAAGTCAGCGAACCAGGCGGTCGTGCCCATCCACTGGAACGTGCCATAGAACGGACTGGCTTCCGGCACCGCGTTGGTCAGGTAGCCGGTTGCGCTCCAGCCACTTTCCATGATTTTCACCCACCCGGCGTGGAGGAAAGCGTACCCCATCATGAGACGGAGCGCGAGGACGAACCACGCACTCAGACTGTGGGCCTCACCACGGACGGTTAGGCCGCCCACCTTGCTTTCGAACGTGTTCGCTTCGGATTTGATTTGTTTAGTTGCCATCGTTCTTCACCTACATTTCAAGAGACGACTGCTGACCCCATATAAAGAGAAGGTGAGTTCCACGGACTGAGAACCGTTCTTACGCGGTGAGAATCGATAACCGGATGTCTCGTGCTACAAGTTCTCAAACGATCGCGTCGTGAACTCAATCCGCCCGTATTGCACACGATTCGTCGGTGTACTCTACCTCCGCGATGGAGTCGATGGGGTCGTCACCGCACACGGGGCAGTCGGGATTCGGCCGATACTGTACTTCCTCGAAGCTCATGTCCATCGCGTCGTAAAAGAGCATCCGACCGTCCAGTACCTCGCCGATACCGATCAGGTACTTCACGGTCTCCGTGGCCTGGATACAGCCGACCGTGCCCGGAAGCACCCCGAGGACGCCGGTCGTCGCACAGTCAGCGACCATGCCTTCGGGTGGGGCCTCGGGAAACAGACACCGATAGCATGGCCCGTCCGTGGTGAACGTCGTCACCTGGCCTTCGAACTTGTATATCGCGCCGTGGGAGAACGGCGTCTCCGTGAGCGTACACACGTCGTTGACGAGATAGCGCGTCCGGAAGTTGTCGCTGGCGTCCACGACGAAGTCGTAGTCCACGACGAGTTCTTCGGCGTTCGACGGGTCGACCCGCCGTTCGTGCGTCTCGACGGTTACGTCGGGGTTCAGGTCCGCGACGAACGCCGCCGCACTCTCGACTTTGGGTCGTCCCACGTCGTCATCTCCGTGGATGACCTGTCGCTGGAGGTTGTTTCGTTCTACCACGTCGTCGTCCACGATGCCGAGCGTTCCGACGCCCGCCGCAGCGAGGTATTCGATGACCGGTGCACCGAGACCTCCTGCTCCGACGACGAGGACGGCGGAATCGAGGAGTGCTTTCTGCCCGTCCGGCCCAACTTCGTCCATGATGATGTGCCGGGAGTAACGGTCGAGCTGTGTCGGGTCGAGCGAGAGGCCGCTCATGGCCGCCAGTTGGGTACATCGGGCAATAAACCCGTGGTTCGGGGAGACCGAAGACTCGTGATAGAATCGCGGTAGAACACGAGTCGTCCGCCGCCGTCACTCCAAATCGTTTATCGTTCTCGCACACACGCGCCGAGATATGGTAGACAACGTGACTGTGTCGAACGAGACACGACAATCCGCCTTCTTCAAACGGTTCGTCACGACGTTCGGTCTCGGACTCCCCGGCATCGTAGCGGTCGGTGTCTCGTCGATAGATTCACTCCGCGAACTCTCGCAGTTGAGCGACCTGTCTACCTCGATGTTCTTTCTCGTCTCGGTGTTCCAGCCCCTCGTCTTGCTCGCCATCGCCTGTCTCGTCGGCACTGCACTCGCTCACCGCGTCCGACTGCGCTCGCACGTGCTGGCGCGCGTGGCCGGTGAAACACGACCCGTAACGTTGTTCGCCGCGGAGGTCCCGATCGCCGCCGGCGTCGGTGGTATCGCCGCACTCGTCGCGCTCGCTCTGGATCTCGCGTTCGTCTCGTTCGTTCCCGAACTGACCGACGTCATTGCGCTATCGGCAGACGGTGCTACCGTCGCCAGCGTCCTCGCGAGCGTTCCAGTTCGGTTCCTCTACGGCGGCATCACCGAGGAACTGCTCGTGCGCTACGGGTTCATGTCGCTCGTCGCGTGGACGCTCTCGAAACTGGTCGCTGACGAGAGACCGTCGGCCGGCGTCATGTGGACGGCCATCGCCGTTTCGGCGGTGTTCTTCGGGCTCGGACACCTCCCTGCGCTCGCTGCGTCGGCACCACTGACGCCGTTGCTCGTCGGGCGGACCGTGTTGCTCAACGCCGTCGCCGGAATCGGATTCGGCTGGCTCTACTGGCAACAGAGCCTCGAATCGGCGATGGTCGGGCACGTGGCGTTTCACGTGGTCGTCGTCGCCGCGTCACTCCTCCTCGTCCTGTAAGCGGCAACGGTGGCTGCTGCCGAAGTGTTGTTCTGTCTCCCGGTCGTTCGTCCGTCCATGCCGACCAACCGAAAGTTCCTGCTGTCGAAACGGCCCGACGGGACACCGAACCGCGACACGTTCGAACTGGTCGAAGAGAGCGTCCCGGAACCGGGACCGGGTGAAGCGCTCGTCCGCACACTGTACCTCTCGGTCGACCCGTACATGCGCGGGCGGATGCGAGACGCGGAGTCCTACGCCGAACCGTGGGACGTAGGCGACCCGCTGCAGGGTGGGGTCGTCGGTGAAGTCGTCGAGTCCAACGGCGCGGGCGTCGAAGAGGGTCAGGTCGTCGCCGGGAACCTCCAGTGGGCCGATTACGCGACTGCCCCCGGCAGTGCGCTCCAACCGGTACGCACCGACCCCGCTCCCGTCTCGACCGCACTCGGCGTTCTCGGGATGCCGGGGCGAACCGCCTACTTCGGAATGCGAGAGGTGGCCGAACCGAACGCGGGTGATACCGTTGTCGTCTCCGGCGCGGCGGGTGCGGTAGGGTCGGTCGCGGGCCAGATAGCACGTCTCTCCGGTGCTCGTGTCGTCGGCTTCGCCGGCTCTGACGCGAAGGTCGCGTTCCTCGAAGACGAGTGTGGCTTCGACGTCGGAATCAACTACCAGGAGACGGACGACTACGGGGCCGCCCTGGATGAGGCCGCACCCGGCGGCGTGGACGCGTACTTCGACAACGTCGGCGGCGAGATAACCGACGCCGTCTTCTCCAGACTGAACGTCGACGCACGGGTGGCGGTCTGCGGCCAGATTGCACTCTACAACGAACGGTCGATTCCGACCGGGCCGCGCAAACTCGGAACGCTCATCGAGAAGAGAGCGCGGGTGCAGGGCTTTCTCGTTAGCGATTTCGCACCACGATTCGAGCAGGCGACGCGACAGTTAGCCGAGTGGGTCTCGTCGGACGACATCGCGTACCGGGAGACGATAACCGAGGGCCTGGAGACCGCCCCAGACGCCTTCCTGGGACTGTTCTCCGGCGAGAACGTCGGCAAGCAGTTGGTGAAGGTCGGCGAACGCGAGGTGTAGTGTCGTTTCGGAATCCCCCGATCCGACCCGGCCACGCGGCTCTCGCCACGAGTGTCACTGAACAGAAGATGTTTACGAGACTGCATTTTCGTTCGCAGTATGTCACCGCCCACCTCCCGCGTTTCCCGACGCTCGCTCCTTTCGGCCGTCACCTCGGGGTCGTTCGCGCTCGTTGCTGACTGCATCGGCGGTCAGCCGTCGGAGTCGACCGGCAGGACGAGTACGTCGCCGACCACGAGGGACACGTCAGTCGAGACGACCACGACACACCAGCCGACACGGGTTACGCCCACCACCGACGAGTGGCGACGGTGCGACCAGCCGGTCACGCCGACGCCGCCGAAGACGACCGCCGTCACGACGAGCGACCGCGTCTCCCCGGAATCGTACCCCGAACCGCCGGAACGCCTCGCTCGCGAACCGGTCGTCGCGTTCGTGGAAGCGACCGAACGAGCGTACAAGAAAAACGAAATCATCCGAACGGAAGGGACGCGATTTTCCACTCTCACCTACGTGGACATCACGTCGCTCTCCGTCGCCGACGCGAACCGTGTCGACGGCGGCTTCGTCGTTCACGTTCGGGTCGATTTCGGCTACGGGAAACACCGTGGAGACGGGACGACGACCGCGGCGAGCGTCCACGCCGACGGGTCGGCGAAAGTCAGTTACTTCGTCGGTGACGGCGTCGTCCGGCGCGTCGAACCCGACCGGTACGAGTTCGTGAACCCGACTGAGACCGACGACGGTGCGGTGCTCTGGTGTACGCCGACACAACGGAGTCCGCGTAAGGTCTGCCGTCTTCGACGCCCTCCGTCGACCGTTTCAGTAGAGTATCTGCTGGCCGTCGGTACGACCGTGGTTGGAGCGGTCGACGGCACGAAGAATTTTCAGGGAGTGCGTCGTAGTCCTGCCGGTCATCATGAAAGTACAGGTGGGGGAAGCCGACGTCAACGAACTGGAGTGGCGAATCGATGCGGAACTGGCCGAGTTCGAGTTCGAGTGGGGGCCGTTCGAGGTCGAAATCGAGGTGGGTGGCGACGTGGAGGTCGAACTGGAACTCACGTCGAGCGGGTAATACGGAGCCACGGTCGGCCGTCTCTCGTTCGTGGCCGTCCCTCGAATCCGGTGCGCGTCTACAAATACACGTCGCATAATGCAGCCACAACCGTTTCGAGGAAGAAACCACTACCCGAAAGGAAGTGAGCAATATTCCATCCTCTCCCTTCGATAACCGCTCTCGTATCGGCTGGTGGCTGTTCGTTCTCGCGCTCGCCGTCGTCGCGGGGTTTATCGCCTACTCGTTCGTCGGGATGTTGGTGCTCGGCGTGTTCGGCTACTACGCCACGCGACCGATTTACCGACGACTCAGTCCGCTCACCGACTCGGACGGAATCGTGGCCACGCTGACGCTCGTGGTCGTCCTCCTTCCGGTGGTGTTGCTCACCCTCTACGCTGGCATCCACGTGGTTCATCAGGTTCAACAGATGCTCGGCAGTACCAGTGGCGTTCCGCTTCCGGGAAGCTTTCTCGGGGCACTGTCGAACGAACAGCGCCAGACTCTGCTCTCTGCAACGCAGAATCCACGTCAGTTCGTGACGAACCCCGGCCAACTGCTCGAAACCGGGATGAAAGCGGCTTCAGCGCTCATCGGTGGCATCCTGCTGGTAGGACTGTCGCTTACGTTCTCGTATTTCCTCCTCAAGAACGACGACGGCATCGAAGACGGCCTCACCCAGTTGTTCGGCGGGCGGGAGACGACGGCTCACGTGTACGCGTCCGCCGTCGACGAAGACCTCGAATCCGTCTTCTTCGGAAACTTCCTGTTCGTCATCGTCATGTCCCTCATCGCGGCGGTGGCCTACTGGGGGACGAACCTCCTCGCACCGCAGGGGCTCGCCGTTCCCATGGTCTTCGTGCTCGCGTTCCTGACCGGCGTCGCCAGTCTGGTTCCCGTCGTCGTCGGAAAAATCGTCTATCTCCCCGTCGTCGGCTACCTCGGAATCCAGGCGCTGAACGCGGGTGGGAACCACATCGCGTTCGTCGGGGGCGTCCTCGTCGTCTACTTCGTCGTCCTCGATATCCTCCCGCAGACGTTCGTCCAGCCGTACATGACCGGCCGTCAACTCGACGTGGTGTTGATGATGTTCGCCTACCTGCTCGGCCCGGTGCTGTTCGGCTGGTACGGCTTTTTCCTGTTGCCCATCGTGTTCGTCCTGATGCTCGAAGCGGTCCGCATCGTCCTCCCCCAACTGCTCCACGGCGAACCGCTCACGCCGACCGTCTCGATGGGTGAATCCATCGGGACGACCCCCGATGCCGTCCGCGAGAGCGCTTCTCCGGACGACGACGCCGCGACGGGCGACGCCGGGAGTAGCACCGAGTGACTGCTCGACCGTCCATCGCTTCTCCCGGTGGCCTCCGTTCCTATTTCGTATCGCGCATGTCGGTTTATCGGTAGGTGACTACAACCGCGAGAACGCACTCTCCGGACGCTGAAACCGTCGAAAAGCACCTCTCTCCAGAAGTCGCTGTCGCTGTCGATTCGGTTCACACGAAAAACTGCAGGAGACGTTACTTGCCGCGGCCTTTGCCTTTCGAGTTGCTCGGGCGGGTGTGTTCGGTACCCTTCCCGCGCTGCTGGAGGCCACGGTTGCTCTGGCCCGCGCTCGTGAGTCCGCGCTGGGCGCGACCACGGTGGGCGTCGTCACAGATCCAGTTGAGGTCGTCGTCGTTCTGGATGGCGGGGTGCTCGGGGTCCACGAGGATGACCTCGTGCCACTTCTGGCTCCCGTCTTCGCCGACCCAGTAGGAGTTGAGCACGCGAAGGTTCGGGTACTTCTTGCTGACGCGCTCTTCGGCGATGCGCTGGATGTTCTTGCGCCGTCCGAGGCGGTTGACACCCTGGCGCTTGGAACGCCGTCCTGCCTTGAAACGTTGTTTGCGCGCGCCACCTTTGCGGACGCTCGCGCGCACCACGACGATGCCCTGTTTGGCCTTGTAGCCGAGTTGGCGGGCGCGGTCGAGCCGGGTCGGACGCTCGATTCGCTCGATAGCGCCCTCGTCTCGCCAGTCCTGCTTTCGTCGCCACTGGAGTTCGGCGAGTTTGCCGTCGTCCGGGTCTTTCCATGCGTCTCGAATGTGAGAGTAGAAGCTTTTTGCCATGGTCTATCACCACGGGCGTCGAGTGGTTCAGCGTACATGCGAGTTCGACTCGCGCACGCCACATTCCGGCCTGCGTTCGCAGGTGCCCACTGGTGCCCGTCGTCCAGCGAGTTACCGGAGATTCCCGGTTCGTGGGTTTAAGAGCTTCGTCTTGGAACGGCCGCGATAGGTGAGTTCCGTCTCGTACGTGCCAATCATCCACCGAACGTGAGTGTTTCCGAGTCGAATCGCCCATCGGCCACAAAGGGTATGCCTTACTTGCAAATTCAGCCACTATCGAAAAGGCGTATCAGTGGTTATCTAACGTCATGAACTTCGTACTCCGATACGAATCCGAGGTGGTGCACTGATGGCAATTCTCGAGCTAGCGGTTGCCTTTTTCGTCCTCGCAATCATCGCCGCAGCGTTCGGTGCGGGTGGCGTCGCCGGATTGTCGATGGACGTCGCCAAGTGGCTGGTCATCGTCTTCCTCGTACTGGCCGTGCTATCGTTCGTCCTCTGAGTGGTCGCGCACCGACTCGAACGTCTCGTCGGTGATCGCTCGGGCCAACCCAGCCACGTCCACGTCGCCGACGAGTTGGGGGTACTTCCGCCGGAAGTACCCCACCACGTTCCGCACGTCCCGTTCTAGAAACTCCGCTGCGTTCTGGTGGTCGGTCGGAACTGCCTGCGGCCAGTCGAAGACCGTGACGCCCTCGCTGCTGACGAACACGTTGTACTCACTCATGTCGGCGTGGACGTACCCGTGCACGTAGGCCTCGTTCATCTCGCGGAGAACGAGGTCTAACACCGGGACGACCTGGGAGTCCTCGAACTTTGCTCGTGCGAGTTCGACGCCGTCGACTTTCTCCATCACGATAGCGTGTCGGTTGTAGTCGATGGGTCTGGGAACGCTCACGTCGGGATAGAGGGCTTCGAGCACGCTGTGTTCTCGCTCGGCGGCTTTCCGCGCCGTGTAGAGCCACGAGACGTGCTCGCGGTCGGACGTGTAATCGCGCTCTTTCATCACCTCGCGGAAGTTGGTGTAGCCCTCGCGGTGGTACTTCAACGCGAGCGGGCGGAACGACTGCACCTCGTACACGTCGCTTTCCTTGCCGACCCCGAGCGGCGAGCCGACGCCTTGGATCGTATCGCGCTCGGCGAACGTTCGAAGCGCGAGCGCGTCGTATCCCTCGAAGGTGAGGGTGTAGCCTTCGTACTGGATGGTCTTGCGCTCGAGTAGTTCGCGGTCGAGACACCGATCGACGCGGTAATCGACTTCTTCGGCTGTCAACCGCGAGAACTTCGGGATTTTTTCCTTCTGTACCCACTCGCTAAAGCGCATTCCCTGCTCGACGCCGGAGAGGAGATAGAAGTCTTCCGGCTCCAGCTCGGCCATCTCTGGCGCGACGTTCCGAACCATTACCGGCTACTAGCTGGCCGCGGCGTAAGGCAGTTGCGACAGCGAGACCGCATCGACGGTGGTCGGTGCTGGCCGGGTGGTGTTACTCGCTCGGCGTGTCCGGCGAGCGAGGGGAGGAATGCGTCCCAGGTTGCTTGTCGGCAGTTCCTTTGAGGGGATTCGGTGACCGAACGAGGGCAATCGCACTCCACATGAGTCCCGTGAGGACCGCTTGAGTCCCGTGAGGACCGCTCCGAACGCGGAGAGCGTCATGCCGAGAGTGGCGAAAGCCGTTCCGTAGATTAATCCGATCACTGCCGACGGGAGGTCGGTTCCGAGTGGAATCGTCGCCATCTCGTCACGGAGGGTGGGGACGAGTACGACGAGCGAGAACACGTTTCCAGCGAGGAAGACGAGGTCTTGTCAACTCATCGTATCACCACACTCGATTTTACCGCTCGACTCCCTTCAATACAGTGATTAGATGTATGTAATTAACGTTCCCGGCGTGTCGCGGTTCCTCGATTTCCTTCGACGAGATCGATTCTTCGAAACACTGCCGAGAACTCCGGTTCTGTGCCCGACAGGCGCTGTCTTTGGCTGATTTTCTCAGCCCTGATTCCAGCTGGTTCGCCACGCGATAAATTCCATTCTGCTATACGAAATTCTATTCGGACGAACAGGTTCGGAGGATAGAAAAATACAAACCACTAGATCGGATATACGACTGGATTTCGTCACGTTCAGTCGGTTCTGGCGTCGTCATCTGGTATGACGACGCCGAAAACCGAAGACGCGGTGGACGCCCTGGTCAAGCAAGCTGAATCTCTCTGTGCGGTTCACGACCATATCACCCGCGTTATTGCCGATCTCGACATATCCGAAGAGGAGTTCTCTGACCAGTATTCGCATGCCAGCACGACCGACTTCGCGTTCGAGTCGGTCGTGCGTATGTTCCTGTATCAACACGCTCGTGGGTTCACCGACAGCGAACTTCATCGCCGCCTGAAGGGCACAGCCTACGTATTCATCCGGTTTGAACTCGGACGACCACCGACCCAGCAGGCGCGGGCGGCCTGCTCGACGAGCCGGTCAAAGACTTCGTCAACGACGTGTTCGAGGTCAGTGAGAAAGCGATCGACCGCGTCTCTCGACGGCGGTCGATCGAAGCCACAGCTCAGCCAGACAACCGCGTTCCGCAGCTCTCGTTCAACAGGACGGATGCCGTAGATGTCCTTGTAGTAGCAGTGAAGTAAGCCACGCATCAGCTCTGGTGGTTCGTGGTCTCGTGTTCGCCCCGTCTGCGCCGGGGCGAACACGTCGAACTCTTCGAGAAACTCGAAGGAGAGGTGCTCGAACAGCGCTAGCGTCTCTGTCTCCACGACATTGAAGAAGGACTCTACCGAAGGATCATCTTGCAGGGTCGCTGAACTCATTCCACATCAGCGTTCACCCTGCTCTTTGGTGTGCTAATCGTTCTATGACACCCTCAAACCAGTCTACGCCGCCGATCTCGATCAGATCGAGAAGATCGAAGCGCACCCGCTCGCCGACGTCGCCGTCGAGCGAGCGGTGACGCTCTCCGTGGACGGTCGCTCACACGAGCTCAGTTTCATGTACGTCCCGTCTACTGAAGAAGACGGGACGTACGCCGTCTTCACGGCAAATCGCGACGTAACGCCCGACCAAGCAATGGGACTCACCGCACAGTACAGCCGGCGGTGGCAGATCGAAAGCGAGTACAAGAGTATCAAGAATCACTTCCTCCCCGCCACAGCCTCGACAGATTACCGCGTGCGGCTCCTGTACTTCGTCCTTGGCGTCGTCATGTACAACGTCTGGCGCCTCACGAACCTCCTGCTTCGTGAGGCGCTTCCGTCAACCTCGGCGCAAAGCCGCCACTCCGCGCTGGCGAAGTCGTCGAACTCATCGGTTTCTGCCTCGCTCCGCCCGACTGATCGGTGAAAGACGCCTAGACCGCGGGACTCGGGAGTGACAACTCCCTCCCGAGTCCCGCTTTGGTACTCCATCTCTTCGGATATCACGACTCTCCACCCAATCGGTACACTGATCCTGTCGAACCCACACTCACCTCCGCCGCGAAATACTGGTTTACACCTCCATTTCGTTTGTATTTTCGACATCCTCCGAACCTGTGGAACACACGACCCCCTGGGTAACGGTCGATTCGAGGTGAGAGACCGCCTTTGCCCTCGAGTGGTTCGAACGTCGACTGGCCCGTGACCACCTCTTTTCAGACCGTCTTCACGCAGAATTGGCAGGTGCGAGTAGTTACTTGTGTCCCCACAAGCAAGAGAGGCCATGGACTCGAAACGGGAACTGCTGAACGCCCTACTTTCGAACGCCCGTGAGAGCACTGCCGACCTCGCACGGCAGACCGGTCTTTCGGAGTCGGAGGTCGAATCGCTCGTCGCCGAACTCGAATCCGAGGGTGCAGTCCGGGGCTATCAGGCGGTCGTGGACTGGAACCAGTTGCCGGACGAACACGTCGAAGCGGAAGTCGAGTTGAACGTCGAACTCGACCGGGAAACCGGCTACGAAGAAATCGCTCGGCGAATCGCCAAGTTCCCCGAGGTGGCGTCGCTTCGACTGGTCAGCGGCGATTACGACTTCGCTATCGACGTGGAAGGAGAGTCGATGCACGACGTGTCGAACTTCGTCGCCGAGCAAATCGCGCCGATTCCAGAAGTGACTCAGACGGTGACCCACTTCGTGATGGAGACGTACAAGAAACGAGGCATCGAGTTCGACGACCACGACGATGACGACCGTCTCTCCATCTCGCCATGAAACCGGCCAACCGCGTCGAACGGGTGCCCCCGTCGGGTATTCGCCGATTCTTCGAACTCGCGGAGGAACGAGAGGACATCATCTCGCTGGGCGTCGGAGAACCGGACTTCTCCGCCCCGTGGGCCGCGCGTACCGCCGCAATCGATGCATTAGAGCACGGCCGAACATCGTACACCGCCAATCGCGGACGACGCGACCTGCGGGAAGCCATCGCAGACCACGTCGCGCGATACGACCTCGACTACGACCCGGACGAGGAGATTCTGGTGACCGCTGGAGCGAGCGAGGCCGTCGACCTCTCGATGCGGGCGCTGGTCGACCCCGGCGACCGCGTCGCGGTCCACCAGCCGTCGTACATCTCCTACGTTCCGGGCATCGTCTTCTCCGGCGGCGAGCCGGTTCGGGTGCCGACCCACGCGACGAACGACTTCGTGCTCACCTACGAAGCGTTGGAGGACGCAGGCGCAGACGAGGCCGAGGCCCTCGTGCTGTGTTATCCCAACAATCCGACGGGTGCGACGATGACCCGCGACGAACTCGGGGAGATCGCGGCGTTCGCCCGCGACAACGACCTGTTCGTCCTCTCGGACGAGATTTACGCCGCGCTCACCTACGAGGGCGACCACATCTCCATCGCCACCTTCCCCGGAATGCGCGAGCGGACGGTCGTGTTCAACGGCTTCTCGAAGGCGTACGCGATGACTGGCCTCCGCCTGGGCTACGCGCTCGGCCCGAAGGAGGCTATCGACGCGATGAATCGCATCCACCAGTATTCGATGCTCTCGGCTCCGGTGACCGCACAGTACGCCGCGCTGGAAGCGCTCCGCAGTTGCGACGATGCGGTCTCGGAGATGCGTGACGAGTACAACCGTCGGCGCAGATTCGTGCTCTCGCGCTTCGAGGAGATGGGTCTCGACTGTTTCGACGCCAGCGGTGCGTTCTACGCGTTCCCCGCCTGCGACGGCGACGACGAGACGTTCGCCGAAGAACTCCTTCGAGAGCAGGACGTCGCCGTCGTGCCAGGAAACGTCTTCGGCGCTGGCGGCGAAGGCCACCTGCGCGTCTCCTACGCGACGGGCATGGCCGACCTCCGCGAGGCGATGAACCGCATCGAGAGGTTCGTCCGACGACGATGACGAGTCGAGAGACGCTCCCCGAAGTCACTTCGGTAGCGTCCCCGAGTGTGGTGGCGGCAACAGCACCTCCGTGTTCGGATGCTCGGAACGCCACTCCTCCCACGTCGTGAGCGTCGACGGGCGAATCGGCAGTTCGTCGCCGGTTCGCGGGCCACAGATTGCTTCGGCGAGTATCTGACTCCAGTAGCTGCCGGTCGCCTCGTCGGCCAGCACGAGGTTCCCCGAGTTCCGGACGCTGGCCGACTCGTTCTCGGCGGTCGCGCCGAAGACCTTCCCCTCCTGTTCACTCGCCCCCGCCCTGAGTCCAGGGGCCTGCCACGTCATCGTTCGCGCTCTCTCGTATCATCGTTCGTACACGCTCGTCTTCGGGTGGGCGTCGAGCCACGCGAACCAGAACAACGGTGGCACGTCGGTCGCTCGGTCGAGTTTCGTCCCCTCACGCGTGCCATCCACGGCTTTGCCGGTGGTTCGTCGCCAGCGCGACCCGCCACCACGCAGGTGCGTTCGTCCGTCTGCCTCGAACCGGAAGGTGGTCCCGTCGACCCGTCGGTCGTAAGCGACCAGCGTCTCGCCGGGGGCACTGGCGACGACGACCGGTTTGCCGCCAACTTCGTCGTTGACGACACCGGCACGACGCACGCTCGCGGGGAAGTCGGTGACGTTCCACGTTCCGCTCCCGGAACGGCGGCGGTCTGCGACCGGGTTCGTGCTGTTCGGCGTCGTCTACGCCGTGGCGGCGGCGGGTTGTACCGCCCCCATCTTCATCGCCGTCGCGCTGAGCGCCCTCTCCGCCGGGTCGGTCACCGCGGTGATGACCCTGGGCGCGTACGCTGGTGGGATGAGCCTGCTGATGGTCGCCGTCACCCTCCTCGCCGCCCTCGGTCGTGACACGCTCGTTCGCCGTCTCTCTCGCCAGTCGGGCAGACTGACGCGAGTCGCTGGCGCGGTGCTCGTCGTGGCCGGGCTCGTCCAGCTCTACTACTTCCTCTTCGAGTTCGGCGGTATCGAACTGCTCGGCCAGTACGGCATCGGCTAGGATTCGAAATCCACGACAGCTACTCGATAGTAGCAGGCCGACCAACCGCCGGTGGCCCACGCCGGCTAACCGCCGGGGGCGTGCTATCTTCGCTTTGCTTACCCCTGGTGTTCTCGTGAGCAACGCGAACGAGGGCTTTCTACGCCGACTTTGTTGATTCGAGCATTTCTTCGTCTGACGAATTTCCACACCGTCACTCCGGTGCGACGAGTTCGACTTTCGTCCGTTCCGGGTCTTCGAAGTAGACGGCGTAGTGGTCGTCGCCGCCAGCGTGAGGGTGGTCGTCTTCGTAGAGAATCGGGACGTCCCGCTGCCGCAATTTCTCGGTCAACTCGTCCACGTGCTCGCGCGACTCGGCGTGGAAGGCGAGGTGGTTCAGCCCCGGCCGACAGCGGTGGTAGGGGACGTCCAGATACTCCTCGTCGGCCTGTACGAGGACGAGGTAGGTCGGACCACGCTTCCACGACCGACCGCCGTCCCAGTCCTGGTAGACAGAGTAGCCGAGTTTGCCGAGCAACCACCCCCAGAACGAGGCCGACGTCTCGATATCGGAGGCGTACAGTTCGACGTGATGGAGGAGTCCTGACTGAGTGCTGTCCATGACGGGTATCTCACACGATAGCACGAAATCGTTGTCGAATCATCAGGTCCGTGTGATCTCACGAGGGATCGCTCCCGCTGTGCCGAACTCTACCGTCGTGTCCGACCGTAATTTCAAAACCTCAATGATATGTTAATTATTATTTCATATAAATTATACTCTCTGGCCACGTATCAGCCCCATGCGTCTCGTTCAGGTGCTCATTCCGGAGGGGGGGCGGGCGGCCGTGCTCTCCGTCCTCGACGACGAGGGTATCGACTATGCGGTCTGGGAGGAGACGGGTCGCGGCGACTTCGAGGCACTGGTCTCGTTTCCGGTGCCCGAAACCGGCGTCGAACCCGTGCTCGACCGACTGTACGCGGCGGGCATCAAGGAAGACGCCTACACCATCGTCGTGCCGACGGAGACGGTCGTCTCCGAGAAACTCGGGAAACTGAAAGAACGATACGGCGGTCATCGCATCTCGCGTGACGAACTCGTCGCCCGGGCCGAGGACCTCGCACCCGCGGCGTCGACGTTCTTCATCTTCCTCGTCGTGAGCACGCTCATCGCGACGACCGGGCTGTTGCTCGATTCGGCGGCGACCATCATCGGGGCGATGGTCATCGCGCCGCTGATGGGACCCGCCATCTCCGCCAGCGTCGGGGCGGTTCTCGCGGACTCCGACATGACGTCCCGAGGCGTGACGCTGCAGGTGACCGGTCTCCTCGCAGCAATCGCCACCGCCGCCATCTTCGGACTGTTATTGAAAGAAACCGTCCTCTTGCCTCCGGTCGACATTCGAACGATTCCACAGGTCGTCGAACGGACGACGCCGAATTTCCTCTCGCTCTTTCTGGCGCTGGGGTCGGGTATCGCCGGTGCCGTGAGCATCATGCGGGGGGCGGGGTCGGCACTGGTGGGCGTCGCCATCGCAGTCGCGCTCATCCCGCCCGCCGCGACGTCGGGTCTCGGTTTGGCGTGGGGGTACCCCGGCGTCACCATCGCCGCAAGCGTGCTCGTGCTCGTGAACTTGCTCGCCATCAACCTCTCGGCACTCATCCTGTTCTGGGTCGCCGGATACCGCCCCGAAAGAGGAGAACACGCCGAGGAGGCTCGTCGGAGAGTCCGGGTCCGTATCGGCACCATCGTTCTCGGCATCGCTCTGTTGTCCATCGCCCTCGGTGCCGTCACGTGGGCATCCTTCCAGGTCGGAAACGTCGAGCAAGTGGCGGAAGTCGAAGTCGATGCGATGTTCGACGACGACGGCCAGTTCAGTGCATTGAAAGCCGAGTCTGTCAGCGTCGAATACGACGTGGACGACGTGCTACTCGATAGGCCCGCCCAGGTCAACGTCGTCGCAGCACACCGCCCGAACGAAGAGATTCCACCCGACGTGGCACGGCGAATCGACGACAGAATGACCAGAGAGACTGGACGGGACGTCGTCGTGGACGTCGTCTTCGTTCCCGGTCAGACCACTGAATGATTACTGCGGAAGATTCCTCTTTCGACGATGGTGAATGCGCCATCTCCGTCGCCATCTTCAATCAGCGAGGGAATCCCGGCCTTTTAGGCCGGGCGGGAATCGCGTAAACTTCACTACGCAACCGCCGAAACCGGCAGGCTTAGGACCCCTCGTTACATAACTACTCTTGTTGGAAGAAGGCGGCAGAACAAGTCGTCGACGCTGATTTCGTTGGTTGCGCAACCACAGCAAGTCTCGGCAGGGCCAAAGAGCTGAACGCGGTTACAGTCGCTATCGTTCTCGGTCGGACCACGCGACTGTTCTTTGTCGAGACGGGGTAACTGTCACCTGCCCCCTGGAATCGGGAATGATGACCGCGACACGTCCGAGACGGTCCTTGTGAAGCCCTATATGGGTGCGTAGCAGGGGTAGAGCGAGAGAACACCGGTAAGAAGTTGTGTTCCTGGCCTGGTCTGGCCATACACAAGCCTCGGCGTTTACGCCGGGGTAGGTGACCCCCTCACAGAGGCCGTCACGCCTATTGAACTCGGTGGCGAACTCCCACGCATGACAGACCTCTCGATTCGCACGTCGTCGTTCACCCACGGCGAGTCGATACCCGAGAAGTTCACCTGCGGGGGAGCGGACGTCTCTCCGGAGCTGACCGTCGGGAACGTCCCCGAGGAGGCCGAGTCGCTCGTGGTCATCGTCGACGACCCGGACGCGCCGGACACGACGTTCACCCACTGGCTGCTCTGGAACCTGCCGCCGGATACCGTCGAGATACACGAAGACGTCCCCCCGACGGAGACGGTCGGCACGCTTGACGGCGCGTGTCAAGGCCGAAACGACTTCGGCGAACTGGGCTACCGTGGACCGTGCCCACCGGAGGGACACGGTCCACACGAGTACCGGTTCCGACTCGTCGCGCTCTCCGAGATGCTGGACGTGGAACCGGGCGTCCCCCGCCGCGACGTAGACGACGCACTCGACGGCGTTCGAATCGCGGAGACGCAGTTCACGGGGACGTTCGAGCGTTGAGTCTCCGCTTTCGTTTCTCGCCCGTGCCCATCCGTCGTCCGCAACCCACATTATCCGTCTACTCCAATCGACGTGTATGACGCTGGCGGACAGGGAGTGGCGATTGATTCGAGAGGAGTCGTGGGACGGCCCACTGAACATGGCGCTGGACGAGATAGCGGCCGAAACGGCCGCCGAGGGCGGCCCGCGTACCCTCCGCGTCTATCGGTGGGACCCGAGTACGCTCTCGCTGGGCTACCGACAGGACCCCGAGACGGTCGATTGGGAGTTCTGCGAGCGCGAGGGCATCACCGTCACCCGACGACCGACGGGTGGTGGTGGCATCTATCACGACAACTTCGGTGACATCTCTTACTCCATCGTCGCTCCCGCCGAGGAACTCCCCGGCGACCTGATGGAGACGTACGAACTGCTCTGTGACCCCATCTTCGACGCCTTCGAGCGCATGGGAGTCGACGCCCAGTTCACCGACGAAACGCTGCCCGTGCTCCACGAACCGGCGTGTTATCTTCGGGAACTGCACCCCGCCCACGACGTCGTGGCGAACGGGCGGAAGATAAGCGGCAACGCCCAGTACCGGCGGAAAGACGCCGTCATCCAGCACGGGTCGCTGAAGTTCGCACTCGACGCGAAACGTCATCTGTCGACCTTCGCCGACCCGCAAACGACGCCCAGGACGTTCCACGAGCGCGTGACGACGATAAACGAACGGGCGAGTATCGACCGCGACGAAGCCGTCAGTGCCCTCGAAAACGCGCTCCGTGACTGGGGGGACGCCGAAGACGGGTCGTGGACGGACGACGAGTTGTCTTGTGCGCGCGAACACGCGGACGCGAAGTTCGGAAGCGACGCGTGGACGAAACGGCGTACCGACCCGACAGCGTAGATTTCCGACGAGTGGAGACCAAACTCGCGACCGTCTCCCATCGGTTTCGTCGAATCGAACACGCTACTGTTCTGTCAGTCTAAATATCTACGGATTCGGCAATTCGCACGCGCTTCGAAGTACCTTTGACGCCCCGATTAGTAGTCGGCGTACATGCGAGTCGGAGCACACGTTTCCATCTCCAGTTCGAAAGTCTCCAGTGACGAGTCGAAACCTCCACACGGGAACATCGCCGACGCCGTCCACCGGCAGGTCGCGTTCGGCGGCAACTGTGGGCAGATATTCACCACTTCGCCACAGGTGTGGAAGGACCCGGAGATAAGCGACGAGGAGGCGGAACTGTTCAGAGCCGAAACCGACGAGAAACTCGACGGCCCGTGGGTCATCCACTCGTCGTACCTCGTCAACCTCTGTACGCCCAAAGACGACCTCCGCGAGAAATCCATCGCCAGCATGCAGACCGAAGTCGACGCCGCGGAGAAACTCGGCGTCGAGTACGTGAACGTCCACCTCGGCGCGCACACCGGCGCGGGCGTCGACGGCGGCCTCGAAAACGCCGCCAGCGCGCTGGACGAACTGGAGGTTCCGGACGGGGTGGCCGTCCTCGTCGAGAGCGACGCCGGAAGCGGGACAAAACTCGGCGGCGACTTCGAACACCTGGCCGAAGTGCTCTCCCGGTCGGAACAGGACCTGGACGTGTGCCTCGACACGGCACACGCCTTCGCGGCGGGGTACGACCTCTCCACCCGCGACGGTGTCGCAGACGTCGTCGAGGAGTTCGACGACGTGGTCGGCCTCGACCACCTCCAGTGTATCCACCTGAACGACTCGAAACACGAGTGTGGAACCAACAAGGACGAACACGCCCACATCGGGAAGGGTCTCATCGGCGAGGAGGGGATGGACGCGCTCATCAACCACCCCGAACTCGAAGACGTACCGCTCGTCCTCGAAACGCCGACCGAGAACGGGAAGGGCTTCGCGTGGAACATCGCCCACGTGAAAGAACTGCGCGAGAACGGCGACTGCTGAGAATCGCCACCTGCAAATAATTTTGCCACCCGACTGAAACCGCCCGGTGTGCGCTCTCAGTCGAAACTCCTCCAACTCGTCGGTGGAGTCGGCTACACCGTCTTCGACTGGCGATTCGATTCGACGGAGAATCCGGTCGTCACGGGCATCGCCATCGTCTGTGTCGTCGTCGCGGTCGTGGCGACGGTTCTGCGTGCTCGGTGACCAATCGAGTTCGTGGACGAAATCTGCGTTCTCCTACGCCAGTACGAATCCGAACAGCCAGATTGCGCCCATCCCGACGACGAGCGTCGCCAGGATGTCCTCCGTCTTCCACGCGACCAGCACCGCGAGCGCGCCCGCGAACAGGCGTGCGTTGTCGAGCGAGAGCGCGAGCGTGTCGTCCACGTAGACGAGCTGTGGGACGACCAGCGCCGAGAGTACCGCCGCGGGGACGAGACGAAGCGCCTGTTCGACGCGTTCCGGAACGGCGTCGAGTCGACCGAACAGGGCGATAAAGGACAGCCGAATCGCGTAGGTTCCGAGCCCCGCGGCGACGATGATGAGCCAGAGCGTCCCCGTACCGAACTCCGTCTGTGGCACTCAGGCCACCTCCTCGACCAGCATCCCCGCGAGGATACCGATGATTGCCGCAGTGACGAGTCCGAGATTGAACGGTAGCCCGTTGGCGGCGACGGCGACCGTCCCGCCGACGAGGGCCGCGACGGTCGTCGCGCGGTCGGTCACGCTCGGGACGAGCACCGCGAGGAAGACGAGGGGGACGGCGAACTCGAGTCGCCAACTCGCGGGGACGCTCGTCCCGAGGAGAATACCGGCGACGGTGGCGATCTGCCACGTTACCCAGAGGGGGACGGCGATGCCGAGGTAGTACCACCGCCGACTCGTCGTCTCGTCGTGTTCGAACTCTAGCAGGGAGACGGCGTAGGCCTGATCGGTGAGCAGGTACGCGAGCCCCGCCTTCCACCGCGCCGACTGGCGTTTGAAGTAGGGTGCGATGGACGCGCTGTACATCATCATCCGGAGGTTGATGACGAGGGCGGTAAACACGACGACCGCCACGGGTGCAGTCCGTCCGATGAGGTCCGCAGCGGCGAGTTGCGACGCGCCAGCGAAGATGATGACCGACATCGCAATCGCCTGGATGGCTGGGATACCGGCGTTCACCGCGGCGACGCCAGCGACCATTCCGAACGGAGCGACCCCGAGCAGTATCGGGAGGGTGACTCGAACGCCGGAGAGGAAATCGGTGCGTGATGACGACACTGTCTCACCGTAGGTTCGCTTTCGGCTATCAACCTTGGTATGTCGGTAAGCCGTCGACCCGAACCACCCCGTTTTTTTGTGCCACTGCTCGAAGCGATGAGACGAGACCGTGCGCGAGTTCTCCGCCGACTACCTCCGACGAACGCGAGCAGGGATGTGGGAGTCCCGCGAGTCGCTCTGTGACCTCCAGCTCGACACCCGAGAGCGAATGCTGGACGTCGGCTGTGGGACGGGCGAACTCGCCGCCGTCCTCGCCGAAGAGACGCCAGGCGAAGTCGTCGGCGTCGATGCCGACCCACGATTGCTCTCGGTCGCGCGAGAGCACGTCCCCGTCGTCGCCGGTGACGCCAACCGCCTTCCCTTCCCGGACGACAGTTTCGACCTCGTCGTCTGTCAGGCCTTGCTCATCAACCTGCCCGACCCGGAGCGTGCAGTGCGGGAGTTCGCCCGCGTCTCCTCAGACCTCGTCGCAGCCATCGAACCGGACAACTCGGCGGTGTCGGTCGAATCGACGGTTTCCGCGGAGAGAGACCTCTCCCGCCGCGCACGCGAGGCGTACGTCGCGGGCGTGGAGACCGACGTCGCGCTCGGCGGTGAGGGAACGAGAGAGGCCTTCCACGCCGCTGGACTCGAAGCCGTTTCGACCCGGACGCACCATCACTCGAAGACGGTCGAACCGCCCTACTCGGAATCCGACGTAGAAGCCGCGAAACGCAAAGCGACTGCGGGGGCACTGGCTGACAGGCGCGAGACGCTGGTCGGGCCACTCACCACCGAAGAGTACGACCGACTCCGCACCGAGTGGCGCGAGATGGGCCGTGCCGTCGTAGACCAGATGCGAACGGACGAGTATCGGCGGGCCGAGGTCGTCCCGTTCTACGTCACGACCGGCCGCGTCTGAACGCCCGAGAATTTACATACCGAAACGTGCCCAACGTCGGCGTGACCTGAGAATCACCGCGCGAGGGCCGCACGACCGCCCGGCCCTCGCGCGGACAGCGTGCCGCCCGTTCGCCCTTCGACACCTACACCACGTCGCCGCGGACCGTCGCTCCGTCCTGTCGGCGTCGATAGGACTCGACCGCTTCGGCGGCATCGGCCGTCTCCGATTCGTCCATCCCGAGCATCTCCAGCGCGTCTGGAAGCGTCGGGAAGGCGAACTCGCTTGCGTGTAGCTTCCGGAAGGCTTCCTCGCTTCGCTGACCGTCTACCCAGAGACAGACGCCGCGTGGGTCGAGAATCTGTTCGTATGCATCACGAGCCATCGCACCACGCAGACGTTGCGTGACGTTGTCCTCGAAACTCGAATTACAGACTTCGAGGTGGACCGGTTCGTCCTCGGGGAGGAGGTGGGTCGCCAGACACTTCTCCGGGGCGGCATAGCCATTGTCGTTCGCCCGAATCAGGTCGGGATGTTCGTCGGCCCACGCAGCACGGACCGTCTTCCCGATGCCTTTCACGCCGTGAGTGGTTTCGAACTCGGCTTCGCGGTCCGGGTCGTCACTCCGAAGGAGGATGTCTTTCGTCACGTACACGTCGAGTCGGTCGATGGGGTCGAGTCCCAGCGCGACGTCGCCGTACACCCATATCTCGCGGACCGGGACGGGCATGGTCTCGTTTTCGACCGTCTCTACGATTTCCTCGACGCGCTCGATCGCCACGCTTCGCTCCATCGATATTCGGTTCGTGTTTGGTGTGAATAAGTCCGATGGAACGCCGCCCGGTCGGTGGTGTCCCGACGATTACGGTCGTTCGGGAGGCGTCCGAGCGACCACCGTCGTGACTCACTGGAACATCCGAAACGGCTCGGCGCGCGAAATGTTGTCATCATCGGACTCTCCCATCCGGTGTGCGAACTGTGCTTTCTCCGCCCGAATCTCTTCGGCGTGCTTAAACCGCCAGTATCGAGAAACCCCCGCCGGTTTCGGCTGTCCTGCCGTCTCGAGTGTGCAGTGGCCGCGAGGTTTCTGTCGGACGCCCACGTCGTTTCACCATGGTCGAATTTCGAACCGAATCCGGCGTTTCGGTGCCAGCAGTCACCGCGGACGAGATGCGGGAAATCGACCGAGTGGCGGTCGAGGACGTCGGTCTGCCGTTGCTCTCGATGATGGAGAATGCGGGACGAACGCTCGCTCGACACGCACTTGACCTCTCGGATGGGGCGGTCGTCGTGTTCGCAGGTGCTGGTGGAAACGGTGGCGGCGGCCTCTGTTCGGCCCGTCATCTAGCGAACCACGGCGTCTCGGTGCGTGTCGTCCTCGACCGTAGTCCCGACGAACTCACGGGCGCGACCCGCACCCAGTATCGAATCATCGACTCGATGGACGTTCCCTTCACGACGGAATCACGGGCTGACACCTCGCTCGTCGTCGACGCCGTGCTCGGATACGGTCTCGACGGCTCGCCACGCGGTCGTACTGCTGACCTCGTAGAGGCGAGTAACGATGCGGACAGGGTTCTTTCACTCGATGTTCCATCGGGAGTGGACGCCTCGACCGGAGAGACGCCGGGCGTCGCCGTCACGCCCGACCGAACGCTCACGCTCGCGCTCCCGAAAACTGGGCTCGCCGACGTTCCCGGCGAGATATTCCTCGCGGACATCGCCATCCCTTCCGTCGTCTATCGCCGAGTGGGAGTTGACCACGGACCCCTCTTCGATGGGCGGTACTCGTGTGAACTCTTCGGGGAGTAAGACTCTGTCTTCAACCCAGAAACGCGAAGGGCTATCTGAAGGCGTACACTGCGTCACTCGACGCGTACACCCGTTCGCCGACCGCGACGCTCTCGACCTCGTCACTGCTCGCGTCCGTCGAAATCGTAGGCGACGACGTCGTTTTCCTCCGTTCCGACGTACACTGCGTCGTCCACCGCGAGAGCACAGACGTCCGCTCCAGCAGACCACACCTCCCCGCACGAATCGAATGCGACGACTCGTCCGTCGACGGCCGCGAACACCAGTTCGTCGCGTGCGGCGAGGACATCGACCGTTCCGAGTCCGTCACAGCCACCGTCGTACGTCCAGCAGTGCTCGCCCGACCGCGTGTCGAACGCACTGACCCAGCCATCGCCGCCGACGAGGACGCGCTGGTTCGTGACGACTGGCTCGCACGCAATCTCGCCGTCACACCCCGTCTGCCAGCATTGGCTGCCGTCTCGTTCGTAAGCGCGAACCGTCGCGCCGTTCGTCACGTAGAGGAAATCCCCGACCGAAAGGGTCTCTCCGCCGTCCGCAGACCACCGTTTCGACCCAGTCTCCGTGTCGAGCGCGAGCAGTTGGCCACCTGCTACGTACACCGAGTCGTCGACGGCGACCGTCCCCGTGACGTCCGCTCGCCACGCCAACCACTCCGGAACGGACAGCGAGTAGAGGAACCCGTCGCGGTCGGTGATGTAAACGGCGTCGTCGACGGCGGACGAGAGACACGAGCCTCCGAGGTCACGGATGGGAACACGCCAGCGTTCCTCACCGGATGCCAGGTCGAGCGCCACGACCCCATCGTCGTCGCCGGAAATCGGGACGTAGATGGCGTCGGTGACGACGGGGGTTCCGGCGCTCTCTCCGCCGTCTCAGAAGTGGCATCGCACCCACAACTTCGGAGTTTAGCCGGGTGATGCGTGCCTTCTTTTCACGCTACTCACGATGAATTGAGTTACGTCTGCCGATTCTCTACTCGAACAATCCCCTACCTATCTTGCCGGTAGGCACGCATCAGAACCCCATCCTCCGAAAGTCTGCGCACCACGTTTCCGGGATGTAGAGCGTCTACAAACGAATATCGGCGGAATCAAACGCAATCTGAGGAGTGATCGGGGTCGGTCTCTCTTTCCATCGCTAGCTGATGGGAAAAGACGGCTCGATTGGGAGACAGCAGCCGAACTCACGTGCAGAACGCGAGTCCTGCGGCTTGCCGCAGGCGAGCGCGAGGAGAGTGTTTCCTCATCCACCCTCTCGGAGTGACTGGCCGACCGCCCGGACGAACGTCCTGGCGGTCACGACCGGTGGCGATCTGATTTCCTGATCCATGCCGACTTTCACCAGAAAGTCGGTGAGCCGCCAGAGATTGTACAGCAGTGCTGCAAACGTAAAGTTGAACAACCGGACGCGGTAGTCCTTCGACGAGGTCTTCGGGAGGAACGCCTTCACTGACTTGTACTGGTTCTCGATATCCCAGCGACGGCTGTAACTATTGGTGACGTGAGCGATCTCGTCGGGATCGACGTGATCGCGGTTCGTTACAAACACCGCGTAGGTTCCCTCGGCATCATCACTGGTTGCTGGAACGTACAGGTATTCGGCGGTGTGATCGATATCCCCGTCGGTCCCGACGGGGATATCGTGATTGACAGCCGCGTCAACGCCCTCTTTGCTCTTGATTTTCTTGATCGCTTGGTAATCCGGCTCGTATCTCGGCACTGGCATCGTGTACAGCAAGCCACGACCGTCGATCTCGGCGCGAACTTCCCTGGTGTAGAAGTCACTGTCCAACAGAACTTCGTCGAGATCAACG
>NZ_JBPEHH010000006.1:0-96387 GCF_054177595.1 Haladaptatus ordinarius
GGCGCTCTCACTGGAGTGAGACCGCCGTCTTTGGTTGAATCATTCGCTCATCCGCGCCAGCTACTCTCGTCTCGCCCCAGAAACCGAGTCAGTAATCAGGAACGATGGGAACTACCGAAGTTGGGAGAATCTTGCGTTGGGAGGACGAGTATTACGTGCCGGTTGACTTCCAAGACTCCACTGCCAAGTAACGAAATTCAGCTTTCCCAAGAGAAGCCGAATGATCTCCGGAACCCGACTTAAGGCGTAATGATAGTCACGGGATTCATACTCGGTTTTCCAGAAAGTAAACAGGCCTCCCACACCATCATTCGCGTACAGATCGTTCGGAGACTCATCTAAAAAAGCCTCCAGGCTCGTCTCATCTGCATCAAGCGCTGGCTGTTCATACCCATCCCTCCATTTGTCCTCCGATATTCTCTCAAAATCTGCACCAGGCGTCGAGAAGGTGTCTGGAATACTTTTGCTCTCACGGAGATTCAATGGGAATACAACGGTAAACTGTCTCAAATCACTTCCGAGAGTATCCCGTAGCACCTCTCTCTTCTTTCTCTGAAAGATGGTATCTAAATCAGGATCGTCTACTTCATGGGTCTCCTCCGCAACCTCAAGAACTGTATCTTGGAACCGCTGGAGAAGAGTAATTCTGGAAATCTTGTGTTCCTGAGGATCAAAATTTGTCTCCTCGTCAATGTAGTCCGAGAGTATCCACTGTAGTTTATGCTGCATCCCAAAATCAACGACATACTTCTCCTCTCCTAGGTCACGTCTTAAACAACCGAGAGCATCCTCAAGACCAGTCATGAACGGAACATAGTGTTCCACATCTTAAGAATGTCCGTCAGTCGCGGTTCGCATCCAGGATAAACAGGACTACCAAGGTGTATTTTTAAAGTGGCAGTCAACCGCCATCCGGCAAATCCTCAATAACCATCAACCGGACCGAGGGGGCGATCAAATACGCAAGACCTGCCAGCCACGGATTTCCCGTCAAATGAAATGCAACAGCCACCAAGAGCACTCGAACCGCCGAAATCTGGTGCTCCTCAGAAAGACTGGTGAACCAGGTCCGAGCCTTTCCCGTACTCAAAGTCGCCTGCACCAACATCGCCGGGATCTCGAACGCCATCTCCGTCGAAAACGCGTCCACATCCGGCAGAGTCGCATCCACCGTTACGTTTGCAGGACTCGCCGACGGAACCGTAGATGCCGTCGCCTCCAAAGGCTCCGCCTCAACCGTAGTCGTCGAAGTCTCGCTCGTAACTGATCTGGAGGGGCTTGGCGGAGTAGATGCTGCACCTGCTACAGCTGCCGCATTAATCGCTGGCTGGATTGACGCAAGATCAGCGAGAACTGGTTCCGGAAATCGAATATCAGATAGCATACCCGACATTGCACCCGAAATCGCCGAGTTCACGACTGACTGCTGTAGCTGGAGTTGCTTCGTCAGGTCCGGGAGACTGGCTGCGATCATAGTCGAGACCATTCGCTCCCGCTGGGCAATCACCGGCTCCACAATATCCGCAATCAAATCCGCTTGCTGAACAGCGATAGGTTCCGTGATACTGGCGAGAATGCTTGCCTGGCTTGCGGCGAAAGGCTCCAAAATACTCTGCTGAAGCTCTCCGATCCGACTGGCAGCTAAAATCGTCTCGGAGGGGAACGTAAAGCTGTCCGCTATCTGCTCACCGATCTCTGCAAAATCAACTGCCTGCGGAGGAGTCGCCTCTTCTGGAGGGTTCCCAACCGGTTCCTCGCCGACGTTGTGCTCCAGGTAGATCGCACCCACGTACTCCCGCAGCAGATCCTCAACCGGTTCCTCCTCGTCGTCCTCCGTTTCCTCGTCAACGTCCTGGTCAAGGGAGAAGAATACTCGTCCAGGTGTCGACGCCTTCACTGCAACTTCCTCCGGGGGCTCTTCGAATATCAGCCGGTAAACTGTGATAGCCTCCTTGATGCGTTCCTCGGAGCGATTCAATTCCTCAGCGACAGCCTCGATATCTTCCGATTCGCGGTAGAGTTCACCAGCCTCACGGATCGTTTCCACCCATTCAAAGGAGACCTGCTCTCGGCGCTCCTGTCGCCGCTCCTCAATAGCTTCCATGAACTCGTCAAAATCGAGTTCCTCAGTCTCTTCCTTGCCCTCCGCCATTCTTACACGCTAGTTAGGAATACGGGACTATCAAGCCCTTGCTGAAAGCTTAGATGTCAGGCTCAGACAGCGGGTACGGGAGCTGTTCAAGGAACTCGTCGTCGGATACGACAATGCCCCCGTAGTCTCTGAGGCGGAACTCATCCTGGTACAGACCCCAGGCTTTGATCTGGTAAATCTCTGGCTGGCCAGTCGTCTGACCGTGGCTCAGGAACTCAAAGTTCGTCTCGAACAATTCCCCGTAGATGTCGCAATGATAGTCTCCTTCGATTTTCATGCGTAACCCCGAGCGCTGGTGCGCCCGCACCTCTCGTGGGGTCAGACAAACACGCCCGGTCGCGCACACCTCCTCCTGTTTTCTGCCATAAATGTCAGACCGGCACCCGAGGTCGTGGCTGCGCGCGCAGCGAAGCGAGCACGGAGCGGAGGGTGGGGAGGTGGGGTCTGGGTCGGTCCGGCACGGAGCAAAAAAGAGAGCTGCGATGACCGGCTATTCCCACCACCGACCGCGCTCAGGAAACATCACGGTGCTCCATCCCGTTAGGGCCACGGAGACGCGCCCGTTGTACCAGTTCTTCGCCGCCCCGTGAATCCGAACGCGCTCGCCCTCTTCGATCCACGGAGCATCCGACGCTTTCCAGCTCGTGAACTTCGTTTTCCCACTGTCGTCTTCGATGAGCCCCACTTGGGAAATCGCTGAACTCGATGGGTCCCACAACTGCGTCACACGACCTTCGATGCTCACCTCTTTGCGATTGACGTCCTCGAGCTTCCCGATGGGAACTACCGTCCCCGGCGCCGTCTGCAACTTTTCGAACACCCCGACGACCGCGCTCATCAGGTCTTTCCCACCGACGACGGCCTCACCCAGCCGCCGACCAATCGCTGCTCGCGACCAGCCATCCAGCTTCTTCGCCAGCCGCATCGACTGCTTGTTCACCGCCGCCAACTGTTCCTGCGTGAGTTCTGCACGAGGATCGCCTCGCTCCGGGTCAGCCATCGGGTTCACGCTCGCCGCCCGCTTCTGGAACTCTGCACGCCACTCAGCGCTCCGCTTCGCCGCGATGTCTCGCGTCCGCTTCTCCCGACCGTCTTGCGTCCCCAACTCTGCCTGGGCACTGATGCGCTCCAGTTCGGCTTCCCGCGCCCGAATGCGCTCTTCCTGTTCGAGGGTCGCACCGTAAATCCGCTCGTCACTGGTGTCGACCATCCCGTCTGGGTGGTTCGCATCGACCTTTGCCTGCACTTCCATCTGCACCGTCGCCTGGAACTTCGGCGTCTCATCGACGACCTCGAAGCCCTCTTCGTCGACGGCCGCTTCGTCCGCTTTTTCGAATGCCTGTTCATCGACCGAAACCTCATTACCAAAGACGTTCTTACTCGACATTGGAGTTCAGCTCCTGAAGGCGCTCACGCGCCCGACACCGCGATGCCCTTACATCGCGGTTCTTCGACGACATCGACCGACAGAACCATCTGCGCGCTCTCGCTCGCGCCTTCGTGAGCGCCCCTTGGGGCGCGAGCGAGAGCGCCAAAGGAAGGTCACCCAACCAGCACCGCGCGCCGACCCGCCCGGAGCAAGCGTCCAGCGGGATATGCCCGCTCGTGTCCGGCCCGATGCGCGGGACCGTGTCCAGGGCGACTGTCGCCGAGAACGCGCGCCGCTGTGTGGCGCGCGACAGCGCAGGCGGCACAAAGCGCTGGAACGCGAAAGCCCGCAAGGGGCGCAACCGACGGGGATACCCGCTGGCGTCGAGGGCACATACATTTTAGCCCGGAACGGGCGCTCGCGGTGCGGAGAGCGCCCGCACGCCCGGAATGGTCGGTCGCGAGCGACGCGGAGGGCGGAAGCGGCGCGCGGGGCGAGCCGTAACAAAGAACCAGTTCAACCGGGCTCGACGCTCAGTGATACAGCCGATATCCTGGTGGACTCAGAAAGGGCGAGGCCGTCTCGGTCGTCCCCCGACTCCGTAAGCACCGCAGGCACGAGGAGCGCAGCGTGGGTCGCGGGATGCCGAGCGGCCGAGGGCTTTCACTCTGTACGTTCCTGTCTCGACTGAGTTACTCAGCCGAGTGTTGCAAAATACCGAAGTCATTTATATATGGGTTCGCTAGTATGCAACAGTATGCTCACAGAAGGCGAGGTTCGCGCCCTTACTGCCCTCCACGGTGAGCAGACGGTCTCTGAACTCGCAACGAATCTCGATCGAAGTCTCAGCTACACTTCCGAACTCGTCGAACAGCTCGAAACAGCTGGCCTCGTCGAGGCACGTCGACAGGGGAAAACAAAGCAGGTGCGACTGTCGGACGCAAAGGCACTCGAGTTACTCACGGACCTCACCCAGCAGTATTCACACATCGACTGGCCGGAGCTGTTGTCAGGGGCTGCCCTCCGTGTCTGCTACTACCTCAATACCCCACGGACCGTGACCGAACTCGCACGCCACGCCGACGTCCACAGAAGCACCGTCCACCGTGCGCTTGCCCCACTTCAGCATCGCGGAATCGTCTACCAAACCGACGACGGAGCGTACACACTGAATGACGGCTTCGAACAGCTGAGTACATTCGCTCGTGAGCTTGCCCATCACGTCCACCGCCAAACTGTCGAAGAACAGACCGACACCTACACGCTTCTGTGGGAATCCCTCGACGAGTTCCTTGTCCAGACGACAACTGAGATCACCGACGAACACTTCATTCCGACAGGACCAGACCAATTCCAGCGATATGACCTCCCGCTGTTGGCACGTGACCGTCGATACTACCTCTACTCGGAGACGACGAATGAACTCTCGCCGGAGACATTGTGCTGCCACATGCTCGTAATGGATTCGGGCGCACGGGCTCAGTCATACTGTCTGCTTCTGCTCAGTCACGTCGACATCGACCGCGACGTGCTCCGAGCCCAAGCCACCAAGTACGGCGTCGAAGACATCGTCAACGAGCTTTGCACATATCTCGACACCAGCGGTGACCAGCGGACGTCTCGACTTCCTGAGTGGGAGGACTTCCAGGAACTGGCTGAAGAGTACGAGGTGGCGCTATGAGGGCGCGATTCGACAGCGCATACATCCGGTCGGAACTCGAACGCATCGGCCAGCAGCTGGACAACCCGCTCACCGTCTTCTTGATTGGCGGTGGGTCGATGGCGTTTCGCGGACTCAAAGAGACGACCAAAGATATCGATCTCATCGTTTCCTTCGGCGACGATCTGAGTCAGCTCCAGGCAGTGCTCCTTGAGTTAGGATACGATATTGTCCGGGAACCGGACGAAGAGTACGAAGAACTCGGTGCCCAGCGAATCCTCGAGAACGATGATGGGTGTCGCATCGACGTCTTTAACCAGCAGGTCATCGGCAAGCTGATTCTGTCTCCAGGCATTCGTGAGCGGAGTTCCCGCGAGTGAAACGAGCGGGAGCACGGAAGACGAGCGAAGCGAGTCTTCAGGAGCGAACGGTATCTCGACCCGGGGAATCTCGTGGTCGAGCTCGTGAGTCCAGAAGATCTCTTCCTGTTCAAAGCGGTTGCCGGTCGGGTGGACGATATCGAGGATATGTTCTCGTTGATGCAGACCGGCCTCGAGTTCGACGTCGTCGAAGCGGAACTCGAGACGCAGGTCGAACTCTTGGAGCAAGAGTTGTTCGTGACGTACGTCAACGAAGCGTTGACCCATCTCACCGAACGACACAGCGTGACGACACCGTTGCACGACCCCGTGGCGGAGATCACCGAGCGCGTCTACGAGGAGCTCGAAGTGCTGCATGCGCTTGACGACCCGAAGTCGGTTGCTGACCTGCAACAGGAGAATGATTGGTCTGCAGCGGACATACAGGGGGTTGTGAGACGGCTGGAAGAGAAAGACGCCGTCGCGGTAACTGATCGGCGCGTAGAACGTCGCTCAACGACGATCTGACCACGGAGGGGAGGAAGTGAGGCCGTGACTACGCTGTGAGCAAGTCTACACGGCTCTGTTGAAACCATCAGACCGTGACAGGAAGTGCGTGGCACATACAGAGCTTCTCTTCAGCAGAACCCGATGCTGATGCGCCTACTAAATGTCGGAGCCCCTGTTCGCAGGCAGTCGGCAGAACGAGGAGGACAGTCGATGGCCTTTAGATCCACAGAACCAGTTCACTCCTGACAGCAGTCAGTCACCTACAAATTCATTAGATGGTTTTAGTCGATGGAACGAGATGCATGAATATGGACACGCTACATTCGAACGGCAGTACGTTCCAGGGGTACCGATGGTAAACGTCGCGCTCTCAGCTGCCCAAATCGTCTTAGCACTGTTTCTCGTGGTGCTCAACGGCTTTTTTGTCGCAGCAGAGTTCGCCTTCGTTCGGATTCGGGGAACGTCGGTTGATCAACTCGTCGAGGAAGGGCGGCCCGGCTCGGGAACGCTCCAAGACGTGATGACGAACCTCGACAACTACCTCGCCACGACGCAACTCGGCATCACCATCGCGTCGCTGGGACTGGGGTGGGTCGGGGAACCCGCCGTGGCGGCACTCATCGAACCCGTACTGGAACCGGTTCTCCCGGCGGATCTCATCCATCTCGTTGCGTTCGCAATCGGCTTTAGTATCATCACGTTTCTCCACGTCGTCTTCGGTGAACTCGCGCCGAAGACGCTCGCAATCGCCCAGACCGAGCGACTCTCGCTGTTCCTCGCCCCGCCAATGAAGTTCTTCTATTACATACTCTATCCGGGAATTGTCGTCTTCAACGGAGCAGCCAATGCGTTCACGCGGTCGCTCGGTGTGCCGCCCGCGTCCGAATCGGATGAGACACTCGGCGAGCGGGAGCTCCTTCGGGTACTAACACGATCGGGCGAGGGCGGGGACATCGACATGGCAGAAGTGACGATGATCGAGCGCGTCTTCGATCTTGACGACACCGTGGTGCGGGAGGTCATGGTCCCACGGCCGGACGTGGTGAGCGTTCCGGCGGATGCCACGCTCTCCGAACTACATTCGATCGTCTTTGAGTCCGGTCACACGCGCTATCCGGCTCTTGATGCCAACGACGGTGACCAAGTGGTTGGATTCGTCGACGTCAAGGACGTATTGCGAGCAGAGGTGGACGATGGGGATGCCGAGGTAGTCGGTGACATCGCCCGCGAAATTCTCATCGTCCCAGAGACCATGTCAATTAGCGATCTCCTGATACAATTCAGGGAGGATCGCCAGCAGATGGCCGCAGTCATCGACGAGTGGGGGGCGTTCGAGGGGATTGCGACGGTCGAAGACATCGTTGAGGCCCTCGTCGGAGACCTTCGAGACGGGTTCGACCTCGATGAGCGCGAACATTCGATACGCCCGCGTGACGATGAAGGGTACGACATCGACGGCGGAGTCCCATTGTCGAAAGTTTCCGACGCCCTCGATGGCGACTTCGATAGCGAAGCGGTCGAAACGATCGGTGGGCTGGTGCTGGGACGACTCAATCGCGTGCCAGAACCTGGTGACCGCGTCGAGATCGACGGTCACGTCGTTGAGGTAACGAGCGTCGAGGGGACCCGAATTTCGACGGTATGGGTCCACGAAAGAGATATCGACGATCCAGCAGTGGACTGACAGGGATTTGCGTGGATCATCATACTTTCCAGTGTAGCAGATCACAAATCTGTTGAAATCGGCGTGCAGGACTTAGAGGATAAGTTCAGCACAACGACTCCGTTTGTTTCACGTCGAAACCGGTGAACTACTCGATCACTACACCTGCGTACTGTTCGATGTTCTCCAGTACTAACACTCAGATTACGCCGTCACCAACACTGCTTATGGAGCGAGGAAGTGTCTCTCCTTTATGACCGATTCGGGTAGCGACGAGTTCGACCCAACAGCACCAGATCAACGGGAGATCGGCCGCGAAATGGTTGACGACAGTACGGGACTCGGTTCGGTGATGGCCCACGCCTATCGCGGAGAGGTAGACCGAGTGGGAACGTGGCGGCAGCGCCTCGACGAGACGACGACGTGGGCGGTGACGCTGATGGCAGCAATTCTGACGTGGGCGTTTTCGAGTGCTGATAACCCACACTATATTTTGCTGATCGGGATCGTTGTCGTCACCATCTTTCTGGGCATCGAAGCACGGCGGTACCGGGACTACGACGTCTTTCGCTCTCGTGTTCGAGTCATCCAAGAGAACTTATTCGCAAACGCCCTCGATCCATCGCAAGGCACTGAAAGTCACGACTGGCGAGCTGAACTGAGCGGAGACTATCGCAGGCCGACGCTGAAAGTCTCGTTCTACGAAGCACTCGCAAACCGGCTCCGGCGTGTCTACCTCGCGCTGCTCAGTGTCCTCTTGGTCGCGTGGGTCTTCAGGATTACAGCGTTCGCGCCGCGCCAAGACTGGCTGACAGCCGCTGGAATCGCCCGTATCCCCGGGATTGTTGTGGTTGCCGTTGTGGGTGTGTTCTACGTCGTACTGCTGGGCGTCACTTTTTGGCCCCGCGAGCGCCATGCCAAGGGTGAATTCCGTGAAGGAGACACGGACGACTGGAAAGAGACAGACCGATAAATCCGTTCTCCGTATAACGTACCGTCTCGGTAGTGGAGCGGGGTATAGAGGGCTGCAGGAACTACTAGTAGTGATGTCCGAATCAGAAGTGACCCGCTGGGAGTACGAGACGCTTCGCCCACCGCGCGATGAGACCCAAAAAGAAGCAGAGGATCCGAAAGCAGAGTTGAATCAACTCGGTGCAGAGGGCTGGGAGTTTGTGGAGACGATCGACTATGAGGGAGGCGGTACCAAGTATCTCGTTTTCAAGCGACCCGCCCAATCGGGTGAGCCAGTATGACTGACGAGACCGACATCAGTACGGCCAACACGATGCGTGAGCGCTCGGGTGAGAGTCGGATTAAACTCTGGTTGCTGCTGCGCGCGAACCGCCTTCTCGTCTCCAGCGTCCTGACCAGTGCCGTGTTCGTCGCATTCGTCATCGCCGTCGCTGTCCTCGATCCACCGTTTTCACGGCAAATCGCGTCCGGCGACATGATCGACACGATGTTCTCGACGATGATCACGGTCATCGTGACTGGGACGACACTCGTCGTCACGATCGGTCAGCTCGTCCTCTCCCAGGAGAACGGCCCGCTCGGCGATCAACGCGAGCGTATGGCCAGTTCGATGGATTTCCGGGATTTTACTGAAGAATTAATCGGGTCTCCGAGTCCTGCCGACCCATCCGAATTCCTAAGCCAGATCATCGGAATCACGGCACAACGGACGATAGCTCTTCGAGAGTCTATTGGCAAGAATGATGATGAGAACCTCCGAGAAGAGGTCGATGAATTCGCTGAAAGCGTCACCGGGAACGCTGACACGGTACGTGACCAACTTGAGGGTGCGCAGTTCGGCTCGTTCGATGTGTTATTCGCCGCACTGAATTTCAATTATAGCTGGAAAATCTTCCAAGTTGAACGTCTCGCGAACGAATACGAAGAGAGCCTCACTGAGGAAGAACACGGCTTGCTTGACGACCTCAAATCAGCGCTGTCTCTATTTGCTCCGGCGCGCGAACACATCAAGACGCTGTACTTCCAGTGGGCACTCATCAACTTGTCTCAGATGATTCTCTATGCTGCAGTCCCGGCATTGGCCGTTGCGGGTATCATGGTCGGAATCGTCGATGCGGGGACGTTCCCGGGAAGCACACTCGGTCTCGATCACATCATCCTCGTCGTGGGCGGTGCGTTTGCGGTGACGCTCGTTCCATTCATGCTGTTCGTCTCGTACGTCCTTCGCATCGTCACTATAGCGAAACGGACACTTGCCATCGAGCCGCTGATCCTCCGCGAATCACAACGCTAAGATCCGACGCAGAACTCGAACCTCAGACACGGTTGGACGTGGACGCTTCGTGAGGTACTGAAAATGGATTTCCAGATCGGTCGAAATCCATACTCGGGGCTACCTGAGACTCATGATTGTGGTAGACGACGATGCACGAGCACACTACTCCGCTCCCAATCATTACACGGCGGGAACAGCCTGTCAGCAGAATCATCACCGTGAGAGCCGATATCAACTCATGGGTACCGAAATGCACCAGCAATGGGAATACAAGACACTCGATCCGCCAAAGGGATTGACCAAGCGAGAGACGGTCGACCCAACAGACGAACTCAACCGCCTCGGTGCAGAAGGCTGGGAACTCGCAGAGACGATCAGCTACGACGGTGGCGGCACGAAACTACTGCTGTTCAAACGCCCAGTCTCTCATGAGTGACCTCTCGACGGACAGCACGCTACGTGAGCGGACGGACGTCAACAAGTACTGGTTCTGGTTGCTGCTCGGGGCCAACCGGTGGGTCGTCGCCGGCGGGCTCGCTTTCCTGATCTTCCTCGTGTTCATGCTTTGGGGCGTGATGAAACCGGTGTCATTGCATTCGACCATGCAGTCGAGCGACATGGTTGAGACGGTGTTCGCCGGACTCGTTGGCGCGATTATCACGGGAACGACTGCTCGCAGCCAGGTAAGGAACTGTTCGCCGTCTCGCAACAGGGTAAAGAGCACAAACATCGTCACGGTGAGTCCGATCAGCAGTCCAGGGAGGCCACTGATGACGGTTAGTGTGCCGGTAGCGAGCCGTTGCAATCCCGCTGCGATTGACTCTTGATACGTAGCATACAAGAGGTCTAAATCGATCACATACCCGATGGTTTCGATCCGGTTCTCAATGATGTCGAGACTGAGTTCCCCATCTTGGATGACCGTTAGAAGCCCCAGTCCTTGCTGAATTGCGATCGTGAGGATGTAGGCAACTGGGACGAGAATCACGAAGATCGAGGTCACGATGAGCGTAATGGCAGCCATCGTCGAACTCACATATCGCTCCAGACGCTGTTGTACAGGTGTGAGAACGTACGCCAGTACGATAGCGAGGAGACGTACTGAAGCTGTGTGAGAACGATTAGGCCAGCGAGAATTCCGCTGACGATCGCTATCATCGATAACCCGATACGATCCGAAAACCAAGGTGGCTGCGTACCTCTTTCAGTCATTGCTTCTCGTATTACCCTTCTCGGCAACTTCTATACGGTGCCGAGCTCGTGGAGTACGTTGACGATCAGGTGTTCGTCTGTGAGCACTGTGGCTGTTGCTGACACCGGTACTGTATGGGACGGACGTCTGTCCGAAGTGTGGGCGAACCGATAATCGGCGCTACCTACACTCAAGATATTTTATGATTAATCACCCGAAGTTAATGCTGCAGACGCGCTGTGTATTCAGCACGGCCCCAACAAATTATCAGTAACTGTGGGTCTTCGACAGAGCCGTCTACATCACTTTCCGACCGACGACGATTCTGTATCAAGACTCACGAGATGGTTGTTTAGGTCGCGAGTTCAGTACGTTGCTGGGCCGCCGGGACTACATCTCGCACACAGCTGTAGTGGACCTTCCAGGTGGGCGAGTTCGACACGGAACCGTGTGAGGGCTGCAAGCGCATCGACGACGAGGCCACAGCTATCGCAGGCGTAATGGTCACGATCGTCGGGATCGGGATTCGACTGGATCGCGCAGTCGACGCAGATCGGGTGTGTCAGTTACCCACGACTGAAGTCGTGGGCTTGTCAGTGGACTCCCCTTCTGCCGTCGAATCGACGGAGGCGCAGAAATCGCCGTTCAGGTTCAGCGTCCCTGACGGTAGCGCACACTGACAGGGTGCGCCTCCACTCGAGGACTTCTGCCCCGAGTGGAGACGTTTCAAGAGTTTGCGAGCGATGTTTTTGCTCGCGTTATAATCCGCGTTCAGTTCGTACTCACACTTCTGACACACGAACTGGTGCTTCGACCGCCGATTGTCCTCATGCGTAAATCCACACTTGGAACACCGCTGACTCGTGTATGCAGGACTTATCTGTTCAACCTCGATTCCGAACATTTCGGCTTTGTATTCGGTGTACTGGTACAGGCGTCGGAACGTCCATGCGTGGAACCGCTTGGTGCCAGCCATCCGCTTACGAATGTCGGTCAAATTCTCGAATGAGATATGAGTACAGTCGTGGTCGCGGGCTTCTTCGAGAATCTGGTTAGACGCTCGGTGTAGTTCGTCCTGCATCCAGCGATGTCCGCGGTTTTTCATCGACTGAATCGACAGGTGTGCCGACCGCGTTCCAGTTTGTTGCATCGACCCACGCGTCTTCTCGAACTCTCGGCGTCGATGATTCATCTCGTCGGCGTTCCCGATGAACGCGCCTGTGGAAGTCACGGCGAGCGAACCGTCCACGTTCAGGTCAACACCAAGGACTGTTCTGTGCTTGGCGTCAGAATGAGTCATCGACAGCTCTTGTTCGTCTGTGGTTCGGCGCATCCGTGCGTGGAGGTAGAACGACTCTGTGGCGCGGTCGTATTGCAACGTGGACATTCGGAACTCGTAATCCTCATTCAACAGGTACTCGCCAATCGGCGTTCCCCCGGAGCTGTCGGGAATCACGTAGTCACACTTGACGCGACCGTTCACCGTCGAGAGCGAAACGTGGTCGCGGTGGAACGTCGCTGAACGCTTGTCGTAGACGACGCTCCACGCGTCGAAGTGCGGTTGACTCGTGTTGTCGCCTTTCTTGAGGCGGGCGACACCGCTTTTCGTGGCCTCGATAGCGCGCCGAATCCCTTTCTGAACGAGGTTCGCAGTCAACTCCGTCTCGTTTCGGAGTCGTTCGTAGAGGGCTTTCTCGGCTTTCTGTTTCGAGGTCACACAGTAGTCGTGTGGGTGTCTCCATGCCCACTCTGCGGTGGTGTTCGCACAGTGGAGGAACTGGTTCTTGGTCTGATGGAGGTCGTCGCACCGCTCGTTGGGTACGTCGAGTTTGACTTTGACGGTGCGAATCACGTCCTCCATTCGTATTTCACATATCAGATTAGTTCTTTATAAAACTACGACTTGCGTGGGGGAGTCGGGGTGCTATCGCTCGTGGTTTGTTTCGAGTCGGACTCTTCCCACGGCTGAAGCCGTGGGCTTCCTCCTTGCACCTCTGTGACTCGTTCGTCTTTTCCCCAGGTATGTGCCTCCCCCACGTCTCTACCGGGAACCGCATCGCAGAAGGCACAGCCAGCAAGTGTCTGTTGCATCACTCTCCTCCCTCGTTGGTGTCGCGAGCGGCGGTCCAGCCTCGATGGAAGACCGCGAGTTGGAGTATCGAGTCGAATGCCTCGTCGCTTGGCTCGTGGACGAGGACCCGTTCGTCGGGGATGGGAGTGACGACGTCGTCGTCGACGAGGTCATTGACCAGAGAATGGGCTCTCCTCTCGTCAATATCCGCTACCGCGACGCGGGCGGCATCTTGATCCTGTGCGACGAGTTTCGCTTCAAACCGTTCGTGGTCGGCCGATGCATCGTCGAATACGTCTGTACCGGGCATGGGAATCACGTCGGCGCGAATCTACGCGCCTCGGTCTCTCAGGCGCGGACAAACTGCTCGCTGCTACGCCGTTAACCAACACTGAGGGAGACTGCGGTTCTGTGTTGGTTAACTTGTGGGGGCTCAGAACTGATGAACGGGCTTCACGCGGAACGTATCTGGGTCAGTGTTCGGCGTCTCACTAGTTCGATCAAAGGACGACCGCGAGAGTCGGTTGACCAATTCCTCACGAACCGCTTCACGGCTGACTGTCGTTTCGTGCCAGCCGAGACGCTCGTCGAAATACCGCTTCTTGAACCGTTGGCCGATGTCGTCGACGGCGATGAACTGTGTCCGCTTCACGCCCGCTACGCTTGTCGAGACGAACTCGGCCCCGACGTCTTCGTGGGTGAGTTCAACGAGTGCGCACTCGACGAATGAGACGATGCCAGTCGGACTTCTGTTGTGAGGGAGCGTCAGTTCGAGATCTGCCCACGGTTCTTCGCTCGGTTGCTCAGTGTGCTCGCTAGGGAGTCGTGATTGCTGTTGCTCGTGTTCGGATGACATGGTTGTTGAGTGGGTGCCTACGACAGCCCCCTCGTCCCTCTCGGGGGCGACAAACTCAACCGCAGATCACATCATCAGGCAGTGAGTGAATTCTGACATATCTGCTAGAGGCTGTCGTCGTTTGATGGCCCTTCGGCCGGAGAGAGCCAGCGGCGTTTGCACCGGTGTACCCTATCCTTCCTTTGGATAATTCTGGAGGTGCAGAGTGGATTATGACAGGCCCAGATTAGTTTATATATGCGTCGAGCAGTTCTCAGGCGGTAATAGGGTCCTCGACGAACCAGAAAATGCGGAGGTTGGGGAGAATTGTGCTTGACGGTGGGGTGAAACACTCTATTTCGGGAGTATTGGTGCTCTAGTGTGAGCAGGCTTGGGCAGCATCTAACCAAGGAAATTGATGGCTCGATTGATGCCTCTGCAGATGATCTCCCCGTCACTCTCGAAATCAGACGATACAGGCTCTGAAAAGTGCATGACGGGATTTTAGACAGGGTTGCGCACTTCTCTCAGAGAAATATAGATCGTTTGGTAGGTTCTACAACTAATCGCCAAACTAAACGCCAGAGATACCTCGCCCTGGACGGGAGTACCGATGCTCAAACCTAGAATTCTCCTCCCGTAGACCCTGTTCCATCTAGCTGATTATACATCTCATCTGGGAAGGGAAGGCTTCCCCAGATTGAGTATGGGCACTGCTCCTGGCCGATGCAGTACCGCTGCATATCGTCGTTGTCACAGTTCATCGGAAGCGGGGTGTCGCCTCCAATGGTGTTCGAGAACTCGTAGCGAATCTGGTAATCGGTGACTTGTTCGTCGTACCAAGGCCATCGCGAGAAGACGTCCTTGAGGTCTGCGACAATCGTCTCGAGGTCGCTATCTCGGTACTGGGGAAGCCACATCACCATCCGGGCGAAGTTGTACAGGTCCTTTCGGACTGGTTTCTTCTCGTGGAGACGTTCGGCCATATTCGCCATACAGGGGAGTTCGAACAGGTCTTCGATTGACTCTACAGTGAGGGGCTGGACGCCACGCGAAGACTCCTGAATCCGATAGTGGTTCGTATTTCCGTGCTCCCGAATGGTCAAGCTCCGGTGGTCACGCTGGGATGCGAGAAGGTTCCCGAGACTCCGAGGACTCGAGATGCGATTACACACGTCTCGCTTCCAGCCCGCTTCCGGATCGTACGCCTCCACTGCCTCAAACAGCTCCTTCGCCGAGTGGAACTCCCCCAGTGAGACGACCTCGTCTGGAGCGTCTCGAATCGCATCCCGGAGTACACGGATGGTCCGTTCACCGGGGTTCCAGTCTCGCCAGATCCGTTCGTGGTGTCCCGTCTCGATGAAGCGGTCGATACGCTCCGTGATGGCCGACTCATTCGTCGTTAGCCACGTCAGCTGGTCTTCAGAGAGGTTCTCCTCCTGGACCCGCAAGAGCTTCTTGAACGCACGTCTGGCGTACTCGCGATACTTCGTGTCGAAATCACCGACGGGCACATAGAGGCAGTTGTTCTCGACGCGAGTGAGCAGTTCCCCGGCTTCTCCGGTCTCAGTTTCGGCGTGAACAAGGCACTTCCTCGATGCTGCAGCCATCGGGATTTCGAGATACAACCCGTCCCCGAACTCGGGCATCTCTTTGATCCCTGTACAAACGCGACCGGGGTGTGGTCCGTCCTCTCCGGGGTCTTTCGCGTACAGCACCTCTGCGATATCCTGTTGGAGACTCCCATCACCGAATTCTTGAAGGAGAGAGGCGAGGTTGTTGACGTAGAGCTCGCGAATATCGTAGAGGACCTGCACCGTTCGCGGTGGGGCGTGTTCGAACTTCGGGTGTGCCTTGACGCAGATAGCGCTCAACGTCGCAAGAACGGCGAGCGTTCCGGGCTCGTCGACGAAGGGTTTCTCTGCGGCGTTGGCCCTGACATCTTCTTTGAACGCCGCCGTCCCGAATCGCTCGAGATCATTCAACAGATCTTCCGGTTGGTCTTCGCCGTCGACGATGTAGCGATTGTAGCCCCGCGTGAACAGCTGGTTGATGCGGGTCGTCCCATATTCGAGCGGGAGCGTCGCAACGCGATAGGCGGCACGCTCGTCCTCGACAGGCGTCGACTGAGTCATTCCTTAACCACCTCCGGTGTCGCAGACCGGACGTCGAAGTTCGGGCTCTCGATGGGCGTGACGATACTACAGACGTCAGCGTGCAACGAGTAGGGGAGCCGGGCGACCCGACGCCGATCGGCGGTAACCACTGGGTCGATGGGAATCTCGTAGGTGACTTGCAGAAGGTCGTTCAGTACTTCCCGACTCTTGGCATCGTACCGATGGGCTGGATCACTGTCAAGGAGGTAGACGTGAACGCCCTGGCCGCTGTACACTACCATCGTCTCCTCGGCGTTGAAGTCGTCCTCGAAAATATCTCGCACCTCAAAGCCGTACTCGATGGCCCGTTCGATATCCTCGAAGGCATATGGGTAGCCTGCCGGGTCTGCCTCGAGAATACCCGCGGAATCGAGCAGTTCTTCGCTGTCTTCCGTAGCATCCTCATCCGAGACCGCTCGTGTTGCTCGCTCTCGGGCTATCGTTTTCGCGTCGATATCGACGAGGAGCACCCACGGTCGTTCCCAGTGATCGAGAGCGTAGTAGACCGCATCAGGACGCGGGTCTGGTTTGTCGAGCAGATCAGGATCGGCGAGTGCGAAGTCGCTCCGCCCAAGTGGATCGTTCCGCGCTGGATGGCAGATGAACTCGAGGACGTCGTCGAAGTCGTGGAACGCTGCCGTGGTTCGGTCGCCTGAGACGTTCGTCTGCCACGTATCTCGACGGATGAAGTCCTTGTCTGGGACTCCGTCTTTCCGTACCGGGTGGGGCTCCTGAAACGCGAGTGCGTACTGTTTCGGCCCCTTCGCGGTGATGAACGACGGGAGTTCGTCGACGTACGAGGGGAACTCCTCCGTGTAGTACCTATAGATCTCTTCGCGGGTTGCGTGGCGCCACGTCATGTGTTGAACTCCAGGTCGAGTTTGTTGAAGCTCCGAATCGTCGTCAGCCCAGCCGCATCGAACGATTCAACGGCCTCTCGAATGTCCGAGAACGAGCGGGCTGCACGCCCGCTCACGCTGCTTTCTATCCGGTCGGCCTCTGCGAGACGGTCCAACACCTCGACGGCCGTCTCGCGTCTGTTGAACGCCCAGACAGCGTTCGCGTCCACCGTGTTCTGCTTGTCGTAGTCGTCGACCGGCGCGTGTTTGTTGTTACTCGCGAGTTCGGCTTCACCGACCCACACGAGTTCCCCGTCAGCATCGAGACCGACAACGTCGAACACCGTCTCTTCATCGTACTCGTAGTACGGCTCGACCTGTGCGACGTCGTCGCGGGAGTCTAACCACAGTTCGAGCAGCTTCACACCGACCTTGTGCGGCGTCTTCTCACCGACATCTCCCTGACCAGGACCGACCTTGAGCTTCTGACCGAGGAGTTCACGCCCTGCCGGGAGGACAGTGTAGTACTTCCGACCACACGCTCGTCCTTCCTCCAGCAGGTCTTGCTCGACGAGCCGTTGCACGTCCAGATCCTCAAAGTCGCTCTTGAACGAACTCATTGAATCCAAGAGTCTGTGATTTGGTGCGTCACCATTCATCACGTCGAGAATGCGGGTTAGGAATCGGACGTCGTCGTGCGTGAGTCCGCGCCGCTGGAGTTCGTCATCTGGAACGGTTACACCACCTGCCTGTACTGGTGACGACCCATTCTCTTCGACAGGTGTCTCCGCTTCTTCACTGACTGGTTCTTCCGGCTCAGTTGCCCCGGAATCTGCAAATAGCGAGGTGGTGTCCGCGTCTCTTTCTTCCTCCTCTTCAGCGGCCGCCGAACCACTGGTTGCCTGTCCGATGAACGACGACTGCGCCGAGTCCGTAGGGCTAGTCGAGTCTGCGGATGTCGAACCTTCGTCGTTCGGTCTACTTCCCCAGCCCTCGTCTTCGGCTGTCTCCGATTCGGTGGTCTCAGCAAGCCCATACTGGGCCTGTGTTCGCTCCGAAAGCCGTGGGAGGGCCACGGTCTCGAAGTGGTCCTCCTGTTCGACAGAGAGCGGCTCGTCGCTCTCTGGATGGCCGGCTGCTATCGGGAGCGGCTTCACCGAGAACGGGGCTGGCCCCGTCTCCCCGAATGACGGACTCGGCAGTTGTGCGATCCACTCTCCGCTGGGGAGTGTGTTGATCCGATTTCTGAGGTCGGTCGGGCTCAAGTCTTCGTGGGCCAGCGATTCAGCGAGGTCGCGCTCGATGGAGATGTTCCCGATGAGCTTCGTCTTGATGTTGTTGAGGACCTCGTCGTAGGCGCGTTCGCTCCGATTTCGGACCTGCCCGGGGAACTGCATCACCAGTCCCATGCTCAGGCCGAACGACCGCCCCTGTGGAAGCAACTGCTCGGAAACGAGTTTCGTTGATGCGACGGGGGCCGCCTCCTCGATGATGAGGTTGGTAAGGTTATCGTAGTCCGTGTTCCCGTCACGTCGACGCACCTGCACTGCGTCCCAGAGGTTACTCAACAGGAGGAGTGTGATCGCTCGCTGTGCCTCCGGACGGAGATCTCCCAAGTCGAACAGGATCGTGGCGTCTTCGTCGAGGAACTCGCGGAAGTCGAATCGGTTGTCAACGTACTCTCCGGTCTCGTCCTGCTCCGGAACGTGGCTGAAGATCCGTCGCAGGTGTGCGTCCTCTCTGAGCTTATCGAGGCGGTTCCCGACGGCGTCCATCGACACCTGAAACCGGTGGTCGTCCTTCGCGAAGTGCCGTGTGAGCGACTCCTCGACGTTCCTGTTGTCTGCTGAAACCGGCGGGACAGTCCGCTCTCGCTGCATCCGGAGGGCTGCCGCGAAGAGATCGTCCAGCCCGAAGACGTCGCTCCCGTACTCCTCGTCGAAGAGGGCCTTGATGAGGTAGCTGAGGATCTCGTTCGCGACGAACGCCTGCCCGTACTGCTCACGGCCCATAATCATCCGCAGGATGTCGTGGAAGTGGTCGACCTTGTCCTGAATGGCGTCCTCGCGGTTTCGCCCGGCTTCGAGCGCGGGCCGGATGTCGAAGAAGGAGAACGCGGGGACAGTCTCCGGGACGCGGAACTGGTAGACGTCGTCCAACCCGTTGAAGCGGTCGTAGTGGCAGCGAAGGTAGTTGGCACACATCCCGTCGCCTTTCGGATCGACGACCACGACGGGGCCGCCAGTTGTCTCACGGAGGGACAGCGCGTCGTTGATGATTGCCTTCGATTTCCCGCCGCCGGTCGATGCGAACCGGCCGTAGTGCGTCGTCAAGAGCTTGGGCGGAATCCGAATCGGGTCTGGTTGGGGAGCTCCGTTCTCATCGAGCGCATACCCAATCGCCATCCCCTCCTGAAACTGTTGAACCAGGTCCGGATTGGGCCACGGAAGCGGGTTCCGGCTTTGCTGTTCAGCGCGGGTTCCGCGTGTCCCTTCTACTGTGAGTTGCTTGGAGGAAGGAACCAAGACGAAATTCGCGAGTTCCGTTCCACTGAGGACGAAATCAGGCCGGGTCTTGCCTCTCCCGGTCGTAATCTCTCGATCAAGTAACTGCTGAAGGGCAGTCCGGGCGTTCTTCGCCTTCGTCTTTTCTCGGAAGCCACCAGCACGGAGTCGTTCTCCCTGAACTTCGTAATAGGGGCCGTCAACCGGGTCGAACACGGGACGAAGTGAGTTCATCTGGGCCGCGAGTTCGTCGTGCGATTCGTCGTCGGTCGGAACACCGATTGCCCTGATGTTAGCAGTGTACGACCGCTTGGGATTCTTCGCGTCGATGTACTCGATGCGCTTGGCGACTGACTCGCTGAGCTGTTTCTCGTCGTGATCGCTCCGCTGGTCTTCGACCTCGAGGAAAGAGCCCACGACCTCCTGGAAGAAGGTATCCCGTCCGTCGACGAGATCCTCTTTTCTGACCTCTGCGTCGGACTGCCAGCTCGCCCGTCGCTGGAACACGACCTGAAACGCCACGGGTGAGGCTGCCTCCATCAGGTGATCAACGAGCGATGCCAGTGTCGCACCGGGCTGGTCGACAGCCACTAACCCGTCGTCGCCATCGCCAGCGGCGAAGGGCGTCAACGACGTCATCCAGTCTTTCTTCCGGGCGGCTGAACCGGACCAGCGCACGCCAACTGGCGAGATGGCGTCGATGGTGGGCCGAGCGAGAATCGTTCCCTCCGCAGTCTCGGTTGGCTTTTCGAGCGTCGTCAGTGGCTTCTCGTCCGGGATTGTACTCGGTGGTGCGAGTTTGAGGGCGGTCTCACCGACCTCGACGAAATGACCGGGGGATGCATCGAGTGTGGCACCTCCATCTGCAAACGGGGAGGCTTCAGTCGCCGCCGCTTGGTCTTGGTCACAGTCCTCACTGTCAAGTTCGTACTGCTCGTCGGGGCTGAATTCGTACTGCAGATGCCCCGCTTCGTAGTATTCGATGAACTCGGCTCGTGTGAACTCGACTGGTTGGATGAGCCGAGCGGCCACGTCGACGTCGACACGCTCGATGTCGAACGTTTCGGGGTAGATCGAACGGAGCCGTTTTTCCAGTGTATCGCGATGCTCGTCGACACCGTAGAAGAACTCGACAGGGTCGTCCGCTCCCTCACTTAATGCGAGAAACTCGAACCTCGGCGGTGTCTTACTGTGGAGCGGGTTCAGCTTCTGCGCGAATCCCGTCGTCTCTGCCGTCGTCAGTTTGTGCAGGCTTTCGAGGACTCGAGGGATTCCCTCGGGGTCAAGCTCTTCAGACGTTGGCGTAACTCGGAGATATTCACGCATCGTCCTCCCCCTCCATCGCCCCGCCATCTGGTTTCGCAGAGGCGGGTTCGGCTTCTTTCGACTGTCCGTTCGTGGCCTGCTGTTCCAGCTCCTCACGGAACTGCTGTACGTCCGTATCGACTGCCTCCTCGCCAGCGCCGGGGAGTGACTCCCGCGTCTGAGTCGTCGGGTCGAAGTCGATGACTTGCTTCTCCTTGGGCATCGCCTCGACCTTGATGCCACGCCACTCGCCGTCGACGCCGACGAGCGCCTCGGAGAAGCCTGCGTCCTCGTTACCGGGGACCGCGTCCTGCACGTAGCGCATCTGGGCGTAATTCAGCCCGAACTCGTCGGCCCACTGGTCGTCCATCCCGTCCAGGCGATGGAACTGCTTGACGGCACACTGATCGAGGATGGCCTCGGATTCAGCGTGTTCGAAGAACTCGTCGACGGTCTGCGTGACGAGACGAATCGAGAGATCGTGGTGGCGGTGATGGCGGAACACCGTCTCGAGGAACGCCAGACTCGCGGCGTCCTGCATGATGTACCGGGCCTCGTCGATGACGAACACGACCTCCTTGTCCGTCTCCTTCGCCCGCTCGTACACGAGCGAGATGAGCAACTGCATCGTCAGCGCCGTGCTGCTGTCGACGCTGCCCTCCTGTTGTGCAAGGTCGAGGTAGATGACCTTCTCGTCACGGATGTCGAACTCCGAGGACTTCCCGAGATTGGCGTGGCGACCCTCCTCCTCGAAGGGGCGAAGCTGGTCGAGAAGCCACGTCGCGTCTTCGCGGATCTTCCCGGCCTCCTCGTCGGACCGAACCACGAACGACTCTGGGTCGTCGACCATGTCTTCGAAGACGTCCATCATGTCTCGAATGGTCGGACTGGGATTGCTGTGCGTCGAGATATCGTCGGTGATGTCGTTGCGCTTGTAGGCGCGTTTGAGGCCGAGTTCGAGCGTTGTCCGGCGGTCACCGAGTGAGATACCGCGCAGTGCGAAGAAGTTCGTCAGGAAGCTCATGGCGTCGTCAAGCTTCTCGTTGAACGGGCTCGCGTCCTCGCCCATCGCTCGCTGGACGTGGTCGGGCGTCTGGCGAATCTCAAGGGGATTCAGCCCGAGTGTCCCACCGACGGTGATGCGTTTCGCTCCGAGTGCTTCGGAGACGCCCGCCCAGTTGTTGAGCGGTTCGAGGATGATACCGATGCGGTCCTTGCTCTGCTCGATAGAGCGGATGAAGTTCTGCTTTGAGCCGAACGACTTCCCAGACCCAGTATCGCCGACGGTGAACATCGCGTACCCGTTGTCACGGGCGAACGGGTCGATGACGACGGGACTCTGGTTGTCCTTGTGGATACCGAACTCGACTCCCCCCTCTTCGAGGATGGTTGCGTTATGCGGCGACGAAAGGAGTGCGCCGACGGCTCCACCGAGGGCGATTGACTCGCGCCCGAATACGTTGTCTCCGATGGGAGCGGCCGACTGCAGCGCGAGGTCCTGCCGACAGATCGCAGTCTTCGGCGTGAGGTTTGCGGGGTCGTCGCGGAGCGCACTTTTGACCTTCTGGACTGAGTCCCTGAGGTCGTCCTTGTCGTCGGCGCGAACCGTGACGAACATCCCCTGGTCGAAGACGTTCGCGCCACTCTCGACGGCCTTGTACGTCGCAGCGGCCTCGTTTGCGCGCTCCTGGAGGTACGCACTGCGGACACTCTGTTCCAGATCGGCGTCGACCTGGAGGTCGTCAGCGATGTCCTGCAGTTCATTCCGCGCACGCTGCTGGTTCTTCGGGGTGATGTGCGCTGTGAGGTCGAACTCGACGTCGGTCAACTCGAACAGGTCGCTCAGATACCCGTCGTTCGGGTAATCGGCGTAGTCAGCGATGTACAGCGTCGTCGTCCACTGCTCGCCAACCCGAGCGGCTCGTGTCTCCCACTCGATGGCTGCCGGCGCGGTCACCGTCTTGTGAGACTCGGAGATATCGTCGAGGAGCTGTCCCTCTACCTGTCCCTCTTCGAGCGTCTCCTCGTCGAGGACGTCCGAGAAGTCGACTTCGGGCTCGTCGTCGGCGGTGTGGCGGTCCCAGAGGAGTTTCCCGACGACTCCGAGGACCACAACCAACAGGAGGTAAATCGCCGCACCTTCGGGTGACGTTGGGTTCAGCAGCCACTCTGTGAGCTGGGCGAGGGGCCCGCCACCCGCCTGTAGGACGACGTCACGCATTGATCTCATCCTCCCGGCGCGAGTGGCCGATAATCGGTTGCTCGCGAACAACACGCTCTGCTTCGTCGTAGTCGTGCTCTCTCCCGTTCCAGAAGTCCATGTTCAGGACGAACAGCTCGACCGTACTGAGCCGACGAGCAGACCAGCCGGATGCCTGCTGGATGAACTCGGCGCGAACGTCGTTGACGCGGCTGTCCAGCTTCTCGAACATCTGTGCCCGACGCTCGACATCCGTCAGATCCTCACGCCGCGTCACGAACGGATTGAACAGGAACCCGATGACAGGGAACTGCGTCAGTTTCTCTGCAGGTGTGCCTTCGTCTCGGTATCTGTCGTAGACTTCGAGGGGCGTGACCTCGACGCCGATGTAGTAGCGGACCTGCTGGATGCCACGATCACGCATCTCCTTGGGCCGCGTCTCGCGGTACTCCTCGAGGAGTTCCCGGAAGATCGGGTTCTGCTTGACGTCCTCGTCGTTGAGCCGCTCCTCAATCGTTTGGGTGATTTGCTCCACCGGAAATGACCGGGTTGTCGCGTGGAGCTTGAGCTTCGAGTCGAGTTCCTTGTTGGCGAACTCTTCCCCGGCCTCCTGGAGCTGTGCCCAGTCGTCGGACATGGCGAAGTCCATATTCCCCGGGTCGATCTCGATGAACGCTTCCATCGTTCCGTCTGCCCGTTGAATCGCTCCAGCACCGGGCCACGCCCGCTTGACGTTTGTGAGGTTCTGCGTTCGCTCATCTGGTTTGAACGGCGTGTAGTTCGCAAGCCCGCCCTCGTTTCGCTCTGTCTCGTTCGTGGTAGTATCGGGTTCTTCTGGAGCACTGAACGTGACTCGCGGACGTTTGGCGTAGCGATAGACGTCCTTCGTCCACGTCCACGCGTTCAGGTGGTCGGGAGAGACGTAGATGACGGCAACGCCAAACCCGAATCCTCCTGCGACGAACGGGAGGGCGAGCGATTCGATTCCGGTGAGACCAGCGACGAACAGCCCAATAATCGGGAAGGCGATGAGCACGCCGACGTCTCCCTCCTCGATGTTGAGGTAGGGGATACGACTCTCTTCGCCAAACTGGTCCATGATGCGCCGTGCGGCTGCGTCTTGATCCATCGACATGGGTGCTTAGTAGATTCCAGGGTCGTTCTCGGTCCGCCGGTACGACGGCGTACTGTTCTCTTCGTCACTACTCTCTCCTCGAGCTGCGGCTTTCTGCGCGACAGCGTGACCAGCAGCTGCCTTTGGTCCCCAACGGGCCGCGGTCGTCGCGACGCCAGCGCCACCGACGTACGCACCCGCTGCGACTCCACCGATGAGTGCCGCCCCTTTCGTCGCGCCTCCGACGACCTTTGCAGTCAGCGGAGTCGCGTACTTGAACGTCTTCCAGGTCACATAGAGTGCGACGAGCGGGAGAGACGCAGCAACAAGGTACTTTAGAAACGCGGTACCCGGCGTTAGCGAGCCACCAGCATAGATGAGGTCGTATCCTTTGAGTACCATTGCTGCTGGAAGTGGCAGGACAGCCAAAGGAACAAATCGCTTGGCGAAACCCATCGCGATATCAGAAATGACGGGTATATTTCCATAGGCTAGCGCAAACGCAATCGGCATTCCGTACAGGTAGACGTAGAGCAGGATCTTGCGAATGTAGAAGAGGGCTTCCAAAGCCCACATCGAGATACCACCAGAGAGGGCGAATAATAGCCCCAGACCTGGATTGGTAATAGAGACGCCTAAGAACCGTAGCATCGCTGCAGATACCGAGGAGAGATCGGGCATTAGGGCAATGGTGAACCCATCTACAAGGTACAGGGTGAGAGCGCCGATCCAGTACCATGTGATGATAAGGAAAGCACCGACCCATGCAGTTTTCTTGGTCTTTCGGGCTTCGTAGGCACTGCCCACGTTGAATATTCGAATGGTATGGCGGCCCTGTACGCTCATTACGAGCAGGAGTAGAGCAATGAGCATGATCTCGCCACCAACGAGTCCATCCTGAATCGCTGGCCACGGTGCATTGCTTGGGTCACCGAAGATGAACGTTCCATCAGTCTGTGGCGTTGGTGTACCAAACATCGCCTCAGTCAGGGTCTGATACCCTGACCGGAGTCCGTCCATGAAGAGACCGATAACCCACTCAACGACGTCTTTGAACCCTTCCAGTACGACGTCGATCAAGTCAACCATCGTCAGGCCTCCGTGATTGCGACCTCACAATCACTCATCTCCTCAGATCCAGAGTACTCCACATCGAACGCTTTCGTAATCTCATTCCCGTTGACCCTTGTCTCAACGAGAACGGTGAATTGTCCGCTATTTCCGTCAGGCGAACACCCCATTCCTTTCTCAGACTCTGAGCCAAAGGGGAACGAATTGCTGAAGAGATCTACTGTCTCTCCAGGGGCAACAACCACTTGCTCTGTTTCGTACATCCCGCTTCCCCGGGGATCTTCGATGGGGTTCGGAACATCTCCAGAGAACACGAGCTCAACAATCGCATCTGGGCCTGTGCCAGCGTTTGATACGGTAACGAACGCTTCGCCGTTCTTCAACCGGTCTGTCTCTGTGTCTCCGTAGATTTCATCCCACGGTTTGTCGGGATTGTTTCGGTAGAGTCCAACGTCCTGAATCAGGATTTCCGGTTCGATATCTGTCGTGCTTTCAGCGACTGTCTCCTCCCCTTTCAGTGCGACCACGCGGTACTCGCCGGGCTCGTATGCGGTTCCGATCTCGAATGAGACCTGCTGGGCCCCTGCAGCCACGTCACGCTTTCCGAACAGCTCTCCGTTCGGCTGGATGAGGTTGACTTGGTCGATGTCGGCTTCTGCCGAGAGCTCGACGACGAGCGTCGTGCCCTCGACGGCGACTCGCGTGAGCGGCCCCTGGCTGTTTGTAGCGGCTGTCCCGTCACTGGGAGTTCCGGAGCTTCCACCGTCGTTCAGACAGCCAGCCACGCTCGCAAGCGCCGCGCCTGCAACTGTTCGGAGGGCGTTTCGTCGACTGATGTGTGGATGGTTTCTGGTCATGGATCTTGTTGGAAGATGTCTTCTGGGCCAAGCATTCGGAGAAGACGGCGTCCAGCGTAGAACATCACGAAGAAGGGGATGAACTGCCAGCCGACCTCGAAGATGAATGCGAACCAGCCGTCGATGGTTCCGAGTGGATGCCACCGGGCGGTCGCCGTATCACTCACGTAAGCCGGGTTGTGTCCGAGCCACGATCCCGGATGATATCGGGCGGTGTAGATGCCGGGTTCAGTAATCGTCACGATGGCTACGCCAGAGACGTTGGTCTCGACCTCCCGGTTGGCGATGGTGATGTAGCCATCACGTGGGCTACCCCCGATGGGATACCGGCGGGCGCTGTCGTTGAGGACGATCGGTGCGCCAGTCTGGTTGTCACGCAGTTCGATCCGGAGTGTCGCCTGTGACTGGTTTTGTTGAAGAACCTCCACCGTGAGGTTACTGCGGCGAAGCTGTCGCTCGGAACCGGCGTCGGGCTCGACGATAGATGCGTTCACACCGCGGACGATGCCCGCGACGTGGAGTGCCTCTCTGTCGACGTTCTCGGCACGGACGGCGACACCGTACGTCGTCTCGTAGGACTGGTTGACGACCTCGATGTTGACGTTCTCGCCGATGGTCCCCAGCGGAGAGGGACGTTCCGTGCCCCAGGTGTCGATGATTTCCGGGCCGTCGCGAACGGGTTCCGCACGCGGTCCGATTCGGGACGGATACGCGTGGACGTACACGGGGATCGCATCGGATTCGACTTCGGCGCTGTCGGTTCGGTTCGACCTGACGAGCGTGTCCCAGTTGGTGTTTCGGGCGGTGTAGAATCGCCAGATACCGCGTACGCTCGCGTTCCCCTCGTCGGTGAGCGTGTAGCCTTGCCACGGCCGAGACTGGAAGATGGCAACGCCAGCATCGCCGTTGGGGTACTCCGCGTAGTAGGGGTACGCAGAGAGGTCGTAGATCTCGACGTCGATCGAGTCCGAGACGTTTCGCGTCTCCTCACGGTAGACGACGTCGACGTCGGTGCTGTTCCCCACGTTAGTCCGTATCGTCTTCTTCAGCCGGACGTGGATCTCTGCTTCAAGCGTGAGGGTTGCACTCCAGTCGTCGTCGATCTGGTAGTCGATGGCCGGCGTGTGCGACCCATCGGTCCTCGCGATGGTTTCCCCGTCTTCCTGCAGCCGAACTTCCTCGATCTCGTGGTTCGTAAGCGACCACTCGACAGTCCTGTTCCCCGAGGAACTCCCGTTTGGAACACGGACGCGGTAATCGACGAACCCGCGCATCGTCCCATTCGGTGCGATGTAGAGCGGGGTTTCGCCGGACTCGAGGTGGCCCCGCGTCGACGGCTGAACAGCGAATACGGTTGCATGGGCATCCGCGATGAACACGCCATCTTCGAGCGATGCGTGGGGCGGATGAACGGACGTATCCGAGTCACCGGCGTCGAGGTCCTCGAAATCGTTTCGGGTCCAGGTTGCGGCAGTCGCGGGCGGCTGCTTGAACGTTATATCCGTGCCATTCGCGAGCTGGTGGATGGCGGTCCGCTCGTCACCGTAGCGCTGGCGGTACTCCTCTTGACTGATGTAGTTATCCGCATCGCGAGACCAGAGGGTCGCAGATTCGTTCTCAGAGAGCCCATTTCCTTCCGTACCCGGCCGTGGTGGGCTTGCCGTGACGATACCCGTGACTAGACTCGTCACGAACAGGACGGCCATGAGCACGGAGAGCTCTCGTTGTTCCATGGGGGGCTCGAGACGGGGTAGTGGAGTGGCTTACCAGGGGACGAGGTCAACACACTGCGCCAGCGGGAGGCCCATCATCGACCCGGCAACCGTGTACAACGGGCCGAGGACGACGAGGACGACGGCAGACTTCATCGCAGAGCGCTTGTGGCGCTTGAGTCCCTTCTTCTGCTCGGGGTTGAGGGTGAACATCTCGATGAGGGAGTCAGCCTGCCAGACCACGGCAAGGCCGACGATGCCGAGTCCAGTGGTGAGCTGGAAGAACCCCTCAATCATGCTGGGGAGGTTATCCGCACTACAGACCGCGCTGGTCTGTGCTGCGGCGGGTTGGACAGCGAACAGGGTCAACAGTGCGACGGTGAGAACGGCTTGTCTGGGGACCTTGCTCACTACCGTGGACTGATTGTCAGTACGATTCTCAGACGTCTCGGAGGTTGTACTGTCCTGTGTCATAGCGGGTTATTCCTCTGCGTCTTCGACGAGTGCCTTCAGATCGGCGTACCGGTTGGTCTCGTCGGCGATTTCTTCTTTCGTGTAGCCCTGCTCGCGGGCCCGTTCGAGGAGGTTTCGGAGGTCGTCGGGGTCGACATCGCGGACTTCCATTTCCTCCCGGAGAGCGCGGCGATAGAGGGCGGAGGCGTTGATGTGGTCGTTCCACATCAGGTACAGGTCATCGATGTCTTCGATGGTGACTGACCGGGTTATCATACGTGCGAGTATGGGTATGCACCAACGGAGTAGTGGTACATATTGACCGAGTATTTGGATGAGAAATAAATATTTTCTGGATATTGCGAGTGTTACTAAGCTAGAAATCAATTAGGAGGTTTTGGCTGGGGGACAGCATCGAACACGTCTTAACCAACAAGGTTGGTGAAGTACCGTCCCACGTTGGTTAAGTCATCCAGAGCAGGTCCGTCAGTCCAGCTCGATGATCTCGCCATCCCCATCGTTGACGAGTTCGCGGAGCTTCGCAAGCCGGCCCTGTCCCTCCTGGAAGAGTTCCTCCCCGGTGGACTTCGAATGGTCACCGGATTTTAGCTGCTCGATGAGTGTGTTGATTTGCTCGACGTTCTCCGAGATTTCTGTGTCTTTAGCCATGGTTACGTGAACAGCCACAATCCAACCACGATCAGCAGGAGCACGACGAGGACCGCGATGATTGCCTTATAGTAGACCGGGCTCATACCTGGTGGCCCACCCGCCTCCGTAGCGGCTTGCTCCAGTTCTTTTTCATGTTCGAACTCCCGCCTGAACGACTCGTAGGCGGCTTCCAATTCTTGCTCTAATCTGTCCACCTCGCCAGAGAGGAACTGCTCCACGTCTACAGTAACGTACTCACCGGCGTCGGTCGGTGTGATCGCGTTTCGATCAGCAACACGACCTGCTATCGTCCGGTCTTCTGCGTGACCGACGGCGGCGACAACCGGGGTGTTAGACGTGAAGATGGCCTCTGCGACTGACTCGTGGTTGAACGCCATTAGGTCGGTATCGCTGCCTCCTCCTCGACCCACGATGATGGAATCGACGTCCTGGTTGCGGTCAAGATGGTGGATTCCGTTTGCGAGTGACGTCGGCGCGTTCGGTCCCTGGACGCTCGCATCCTTCATCACGAGGTCAATCGTGGGGTTTCGACCGTAGACCGAGTCCTGAATGTCGTATCGGGCATCGCCTTGGAGAGAGGTGACGACGCCGACTCGATCCGGAAATCGTGGTGGGGCTTTCTTGTGCTCGTCATCGAACCATCCGCGCTGTTCGAGCTCAGATGTGAGACGTTCGAGAGCGGCAGCCTGTTCCCCCTCGCCGACGACTGTGATCCGCCACGGCTTGATGTCGAGTTTCCCACCTTCGACCCAGTAATCGATGTCACCGTGAACGATGACTTCGAGGCCATCCTCGAGTTCGATGTCCATGTTCTGATAGCGGCTCCGCCAGAGCATACACGGAAGCTCGTGTGTACCGTCGGTGAGCGTGAAGTAGAGGGCTGCATTACTCCCCCCGAGATTCGTGACCTCACCATAACAGCGGACATCCTGGAGCGGTTCGGATGTATCTACGACATCTGAGATACGCTGATTGAGCTGCTGTACAGAAAGGATATCTCTAGAGGGTTCGACCACGTCAGCGTCGGCTTCGGAGGTTCTTCCCATCTGATCCGTCGTTTGATTGACTCTCCACAACTATATATCTACAGTCGTTGAGGATAGTGCGACACCAAGTCCCCTAACTCTACTTTCAAGCGAATCTATGTCTGAATCGAGTTGTAGTTCCAAATCCAAGCACCCCTCAATCTTTCAGACAGCTGTGATACCAAGACAGAGCAGCACTGGGCCCTGATTGCGCGAACGCCGAGTTGATTTAAGCACGTATCACCAAGCCCTCTGCACAGATGGCTCGTGTCGTCTACTATCACCATCCTCAAGCCGAAAACTTCTCGCTGAAGTATAGCTCGGCCTCTCAATCTGAGATTCTTTCCCGTCGTAAGGATTCGGACGGTGCGACGAAGCTCATCGGCTATCCGTTTGATACCCCCGTCTACGTCCTCTATGAGAGCGACACGGAGGTCAAAGACGCAAACGAGATTGATTTCGACCAGAAGTGGCTCAGCGATCGAATCGCCGAGCTTCCCCGTGAGGGGCAGGTCGTCGCGTTTCGATTAGTGGAATTGCTCGAAGCGGCTGTAGACGTGAGAGAAGAAGAAGAGTTCCGCCTCTACAAGGAGTTTGAACCACAGAAGATTCGGCAGGCACTCGACCACGTCTCGTGGGGCGCACCACTCCCACAGGTCGCCGGTGAGGTGATGTCAAATCTCATTCTCCGGCATTCGCTGCCGAATGCGAATCATCGGACGGGGATTGCGATGCTGCAGTTCTGTATCGAGAGTGTGGAGCCAGATTTCGAGATGCCTCGCACTCACCTCGATGATGAAACCTGGCAGGAGTGGGTTGATCCCTACATCGTCGACTCGAAACGCCTCATCACCGTTCGACGGAACAACATTCGATTCAAGCAACTGCAAGAGCTTGGCGTCGACCTTGTGGAGCGAAAAGACGGGATTCAGATTCAGTTAGACGAGTTCGAGCTGGATATGCACTGGCGTGACGCACTGTCGACGTACGCCACTCGGCACGAAGATCACTGTACAGAGTTTGCTCGCGCAGTCTTGCAGCGCGCAGAGCGAGACGATCTCCTCAAGAAAACGGGGCCGACAAAACAGGAGTTCATCGACTATCTGGAGTCTGGGCTCGTCGAACGGGATTTCAGAGACCTGTTTTGATCAGTCGCGAAGCTCTGCGACCGACTGACCGACCTCTCGGACGTGGGCACTTCGCTCGAGGTCAAGTTCCTCAGCGAGGTAATCAACCGTCTCTTCGAGGCTCATACGTGAAGGGAGCGCTCCGATCAGTATAAACCTAGTGCTGTATCATGACTACGGAGGAGATGACCAGACTGTCTAATGACTGGATGGAGCTACCGCTGCGAGAATCCGGTCGCCTCAACTGGGAATCCGTCGGCCTGTTTTGCGACTTGGCTTGGTAGCTGGTAAACTCCTCCCTCCACCCGCTCCATCGGTGCTTCGAGCGCCCCCTCTGAGAGCGACCGTTCGCTCCACTCGGTATGCGAAACCGCGACCTCAAATCCGGCGACTCGTGGTGGAACTGCGGGCAATGCCTCGGCGTTCTCCGGGTACTCCTCCAGAAGCGGTGCGTATCGGAAGGGAAGACGAAGCAGATGGCTCCGGGTTGTTTTCCCGGAGTAGAAACACCGATTCGGATCTGCAACGAGTACATCCTCAACGCGTTCCTCGTCAGTCGGATAGTCGATGCCGTAGTGGTCGGGGTCGTCGCCCGATTGTGCTTGGATTACCCGCTCGATCGCCTGCCCGAGACTCATTGGGTCGGTCGCATGCGAGAGCCAGCAGGCTGCTGCAATAGCGTCGTCTGCGTCGGTGGTGAGCGTGTACGTCGAGATTTCTGGGGAGCTGATTGGCGCGTAGTACGCACGCACTGCGAATAGACAGGGCTCGTAGACTCGTCCACCTGCCTCATTCGCTTCGGCGGCGACGTCGTCGCTGTGTAGACGCGACTCGAAGTCAGCTTCGAGTCCCTGGATACGTCGTCGACGCCCGACTACTTCGTACTCCACCGGGTCAATATGGATCTCGGTGTTCTCGGCTGCAGTGAACCGTGCTTCGACGCCGGGCGTGTCCTCCGACCCGTACGTCCCGCGTTCAAAGGATTCCTCTGTCCAGCCGTCTGCGAGCCGTATCTGGTAGTCGTCAGTAATCATCGGAGCCTCGGGTTCCGTCGGCGCAGGACCGACCTCCAATTCGCTCTCGTCCATCTCGAAATCGTGTTCGTCCATATTACTGACTCTTAATCCCTCTACTTAAACAAAAGTCGCGCTCGAAGAGCGCCCCGTCCCCAATCATTAGTGCATCTCAGCCGAGTAGGTTCGCCAGTTCGTGGAGACTCTCCTGCAGGTTATGCTCGTATTCGGTCGAAACTGTGATGAACTCCTTCGAATCACTGTGCTGCTTGAACTTCCCCAGCGACAGCGCCAGATCTCCACTCGGCGTCCCGACGAGTTTCAACAGCACGGATGTATTCTGGAGACCGCTCTCAAGCCAGACCTTCTTAATGTCCTGCCATCCACGAGACGTGACCTCGGCTGACTCGACCTCGTACGCCAAGCTATGGACTTTTCCACGGTTTCGTCCATGATTTGTCTGAACCGGTGCGAGAACATGCTCTGTTTCGCGTACCTGTTTCCCCAACTGGAGCATTGTACGACCGTCCGGCGTCTCGACAAGCTTGACCCATTTCTGGAACGGGTCATACGATGCACTCAACCACCAGAATCCCAGATCATTCCAGTCTGACTTTCCACCATACTCGAACTTTCCATACTCCCACGAGCGACGGAGAAGACCACTGATCTCGGCAAGATACTCCGCCGGGAGCACAACCTCAACCGAGGGATTCGCCGGCTTGGGTTGACGGAGCCAGTGAATGATACCATGATACCCGTCTGAGAAGTCGTGCTGGACGCCATGTGGCCAGACCGTGAGAATACCGGAGAGGTCGACGTCAAAGCCAGAGAAGTCGTCCTGGTCAAGCCACAGGATGCTGTACTCCTGGGCGAGGTATTCCTCAGTGACTGCCTCAATATCCTTGTTCTCGTGACGATGCTGAACCTCAACGCCGATTCCCCGACCCTCGGGAAACTGGGGGACCGAGAACTCAACGAGGATATCCGCTCGACGGTCTCCGAGCGGTTGCTCTAACCCGATTGTCGCTTCTGGATACTCCGTTGTGAGCTTCGAGTACGCAATCGACTTCATCCGCAGATGCGGCGGTGATTCGCCTCCACAGCCCGTCTCTTCCTCTGTGGCGTGGTAGAAATGCCGCGCCACGAACGACCCAGACCGATGATGGGAACGGCGAATTTTCAACGCATCGCCGCATTTCGGACATTCAAGCGCGTCTTCTCGCTGAACCTGATTTGGAATCACCTCCTCTCCACGGTGTAGGGCCAGAAACGGCATTGACTATCTCTTGAATAGAGAGTGAAAGTACAGAATAATATCTTTTCTCTGTGCAGGGCCTGTGAATTCTCCGAACAACACGTACCTATTTACCCACTAGTTTGTCAGGTATTACTGAGAATGACGCTTATTTCGCTGCTCAAATTTGCGGAGACGCACCTGCCACCTTACTTCAAACCAGGAACCGATCTCGAGCTGTTCGATGGCGACGAGGAGGAGTGGAATGCCCTCTTCACGACATCGTATTCGCTCTCGACACTCATTGACGCGCTCGAACATGGAACGATAGAGACAGGTCACATCCGGTTTGCTGATTCGACAGCTCGCGACTACCTCCACCATCTTACAGAGACGGGTATTGACGATCGACTCCATCACGAGAACCTCATGAACCGCGAGCGGCTCGTCGCCTTTGCCGATGCGGACTACACCACAGTAGAGGACTTTCTCGGAACAGCAGACCCGATGGACATCGCCAAAGAGACCGGTGTTGACAGCGATGTCGTCTCCAGTATTGCGACGAACCATCTCGATGGGTTCTCGACCGGCAGCTCGTTCGGAAACACGGGAGCGCTTGCAAATCTCACTCCCAGCGACTCATTCACAGGATGGGAACTTGTGGAGTCAACATCGAACCGTATCCGGTGGGTCTCTGCAGGGCGATTCAATCTCACGGTTAGCCCTGCACCGGACGGGAGTACGACTGTCTCGTGTAACGCCCCAGACGCCGGCCGAACCGCTTGGTATCGAAAGGGCTACTCTATCGAGGCTGGGCCAGAAGATGAACTCACACCTGAGGATGCGCTCACACAGGCTCACGAATGGTTAGAGAACCACCAGCTGGAATACGAAGACGACCTCGCGCAACTACCCCGAATCGGTGCAGCGACAAAGGACTATCTCGCTCTTGAATACGGAATCACGTCCAAGGAAGAGCTCCGAACTTTTGCGGAGACGCAGCACGATGAGTTCGACGAAATCTTTGGATCACCAGGGTCAGAGCTACGAACTGCATTAAAGGATTGAAATGCACAATTCAACGAGATGTGTTTCAAGGATAGGGAGTTCGATATACTAAAAAATGACGTGACCGTCTTTTTTGAGAGATTACCCGACCATTTCACCATTGTCGTCAATATACTCATAGAGACGATTATAGAGCGCTGCACAGCTGTTTTCGGGATCTCGATGAGGTGCGAATGATGAGAGAGTCTCCCAGTTCCCAATCAAAACTAGTCGTTTCTTTGCCCGAGTAAGTGCAACGTTCAAACGTCGAGGGCCCTCATTCGGGAATGCCAGAAATCCAGAGTTATTCTGGTCGTTGCTCACAGTGAAGGACACAATAATCACCTCTCGTTGGCCCCCCTGGAAGGAATCGATAGTCTGAACTTTGATCTCGTCTGCTTGACTGGCCATGAATTCTGATGCTAGCTGTCTCTCTACGAGGTCTTTTTGCCCCGTGTAAGGGGTAATCACCCCGACATTGCTTGGATCAACTCCAGCGTTCAAGGCTTTCTGAACCTGAGCGATAACGACCCTCGCCTCGTGTGGATTCGCACGCGAGTTACCTCGGTCAGATTCTGGTTCATCAATATTGATGCCGACTAGCGGGTCTAAGCCCGAGATGGTTGCAGATTTATTCGCTTCACCATGGAGCAGGAGTCCATCATAGAACTCGTTATTAGAGAAGTTCGCGATAGATTCGTGCATCCGGTACTGCCGCCGGAGAGTGGTTTTCGCTTCCTCTCCGAACCGATCCAAGAGGTTCTCAAACAAAGATGGATAGGAAGCCTCGTCTGAAGCGTTCTCCCCAGAATAATACGGTGGGAGTTGCTTGTGGTCTCCAGCCAGAACAAGCTTCGACCCAAACTTAAATGGGACAGCGGTTGCTGGGATACTCGCTTGCGTTGCTTCGTCAACTACAACGAAGTCGAATCGGTCAAAGTCAAGTCGGTCTGCGCTATTCGTTGTTGTTGCCACAATCTGCGCCCGGTCTACCTCTTCATCCGCATAGTGGGAATGAACAACCCGAGATGTGATCTGGTCTCGTCGCCCGGTGCGTGCCAACCGATACCCCTCGTCTTGAATTATTCCGTGGAGGGATGCTGTATCGGGGTTCCCGGGACTACTCTCCCCTGCGATTAAATTGTCAACTGCTTGGTTGGAGTGGGCGCAGACTAGAACTCGGTGCCGTGACTCAACGGCAGACTGGATTATAGCCGTCAGTGTCCGAGTCTTGCCTGTACCAGGGGGCCCATGAATGCAGTACGCATTCTCTGACCGAAGAGCATTGATTGCTGCTCGTCGCTGGTATGGATTTAGCTCAAGCGAGGTCTCCAGTGAAACAGACAGGGGTTCATCAAATGAGAGCGGATACGTTCCTGCCAACAGTCGCTTGCCGTCACGGGAATCAGCCATTTCTCTAAACGCAGATCGCTCACGCTCAAACGCAATATTCCGGTCAAGAATCGCGACAGAAACCGTGGCTCCAGATTGAAGTTGATTTTCCCCTTCAGATGTCATGTCCCAATCTAATTTGACATCAAAAGTGCTCAACCCGACACTAGTAACGATTCCTGGAACGACTGGCAAATTTGAGCCATCCCTAGTAGCCACTGCAACGACATTCCCTTCATGTATCCCATAGGTTGATTCGACTGGGTGTCGGTAAGCTCCAGAACCTGGTGCAGACACGGAGATTCTGTCCTCCGTGGCCTGAGAGAATCCCGCAGAAGAAATTCCATCACCGTTTTGCTCACGCTGCAATCTCTCGATTGATTTACCACGACTAGCATTCCACGCAGATTCCATCTCCGCCTTCAGTTCACTCGCCATGGACTTCTCTGTCGTGTCGATAAATGACTCATATTCATCCTCCGAGAGTGGACTTGCGGCAGGAATTTCTCGCGGTGGCTGAGGTGGACGGTCATCGAAGTACTCAGAAGAGAGATATGACGGCGTATCAGTTGGGTTGTACTCCGAATACCAAAACCGCATACGGTACGCCAGATACGTTGAACCCGCTTCGCTAACTTCTCGAAAGTCGTCACCCCCTGTTTCCGCGTTTAGGAAGTGAAGCTCATGCGGGTCAGAGTCAGTACCTAGAAGCGTCTCATCAGTCTCTCGTCGGTAAATTAGATATTCTCCAGTGAGTTCCGCTGAATCTTCTGCATGAAGTGGAACGAAGACCTGCCCAGCCGGCTGAACAAGCGTTTTTTGAACACGAAACGCATTAATTATCTCCCCAAGAGGGATTGGGTCTTCAAGACTCCAAGAGCCCTGAGAATCCAGCAAAGAAGAAGAAAGAGACAACTGGGAAATCTGGTGGCCACCCTCAAGAAATGACTCGGTAACCGAATCTAGATAGGACTCCATAATCACGGAGAAGAGACATTTCCATATAAATCACAGGCAACAATGAACCACAGAACTCGACTATCTCATCACAGACCACTACAGCCGTAGAGAACGCGATACCTTCGTCGCATTTTCAGATTCGAATTCCACCAACGCGTCGGCTGTCGCGGGTGGTTGCCGTTCCGGTGACGTTGATCGGGACTTCGGCCCCAGCGTGGGAGGCATCCGGGAACCGAGCGTCAAGTGCGGCTACGGTGAGCGCCGTACACCGAGCATGAGTATCGGACTCGCCTCCGCTGGCTGTTGAACAGGACGCTTCGGCGGTGTCGCCAGTATGGAAGAAGTGGTGGGCGCGATGCTTGCCATCACGGGGGTAGAGAACGCCACGACACTGTGGGCACTCGACAGCCAGCTGGTCTTCGACTTGGGCGGGGGTGACAATTTTTCCGTCGTCAAGTGCTCGGAACGGCACAGTCACACCTATCGGAACACTTCAGTCGACTGAACGTACCGCTGTTCTTATCGCCACTCCCTCGTCACTATTCGGTATGTCGCATCAGCGGATTCTCGCCTTGGGGGACAACCACGGAGACACGGAATCGCTTGAGAAAGTGGTCGATCAGACTCAAGGAGAGGAGTTCGACTTCATCATCCACACCGGAGATATCACGAACGCCTTCAAGACGGATCTCCAGACGGGTGTAGAGCAACTGCGAGCCATTGAACCCTACTTCGAGAAGCTGGCCGAACGGGGCACACTCGTCTACATCTACGGGAATCGTGACAAGGAGCGTACGTTCGGCGGTGAGGCTCAGCATATCACCGACGAATACGAACTCAACGTCGGCCACCGGCTCCCTGCTGGTGAATCGATCACCGTGGATGGGCAACGGTTCACCGCAAACCCAGATGACGCTGATTCAGACACGATACTCCTCACCCACTGGCTCTCTCAACACGAATTCTATCAGTCGCCAGCACGGGCGTATTTCTCCGGAGACACGCATCGAGCACGACATTGGGGAACGACCCTCAACACGGGCTATCTCCACAACGACAAGGGATTCAACGGGGCGTACTTCATCGGTGAGCTTGGAGACGACAGGATGGACGTCACGGTCCACGGAATCGACCAGTCATGGAAGGGGTTTGTCTGTCCGGATCACGAATGGTACGGACGACAGTTCACCCCCGAACAATTCGGGTGCGGACTCTGTAAGTTCGGAACGACGAGGCAGTTCATCCCCATCACGAGTTCAGTCTTCACGGAGATCGTCGGCGACGTAGAGAACGAGACAGCAAGTATCGACAACCTCGTTGCTGGGGCCCGTAAGCACATCATCGACCACAATGGGTTCGCCGACCAGTTCCGAGAATATTTGCAGGCGCTCGCAGAGGCGGAACACGCAGGTCCGCTTGACCCTCTGCGACCTGCCGACGAACCGAACCAACTCCAGCAGTAGAGAGGATGACGGTGTCAGCGGTATACGTTTAGTTCAAACTCTATTCGCCGGTCCGAGAACTCTGTCTGGTAGTTCCTAGTCCAGGTCTACCCGAAAGCCATTGGCGTGAGACTGAGAACCTCTCGGGCTCGAGGTGAATCGCCGTCAAGGTGACCAATCGAGGAGAGAACCGCTCTCCCGCCAGAGGTCAACTCGTCAGCAAAGTAGTGGTCAGTATCGCACACGTATTCGTACCAGTTCGACACCAAAGTAGCAGCGATACCCTCCTCTCTGTGCTCTTCGCGGACGAACAACTGAGACAATATCGGACCCCTGTCATGGTCCTCCCACGTAAGATAACCCGCCACTTCATCCCCTGAAATATAGCAGAGTGCGTGCTGATATTCGTGCTTATAGGTGCTCACGACGGCGTCCGATCGGTTAGCGATGTGTGACAGAGTAAGCACGGCATCCTGCACCCGGGTCGACCCATCGGGGATATGGTGAATCGCATACGCGTCATCCTCACCTAATTCCACTATCGACGCGGGCGAGAAGTCGCCACTCAAGAGCCAATCCGCCGAAAAAAGCTTGTTCAGCGAGGTTTTCTTCCCTCGCCGATACCGGCCATAGATACGGAAACAGTCCGCACAAGAGACGAAGCGAAACTCGTTCTCGCCAAAATGTTCTGCAAGCTCCATATTCTCATCTTCCACTAGAACCTTATTCGAGGAGATGTGCTCGCAAGTGCAGTCTCGTGGATCGACAGGTGGCTCTCGACTCGCATTTTCGAGAACGTCCATAAAGTACGATACGCCAGTCTCGGCTTCGACCTCCGCGATAAAGTCCGCCTTCAACTGTGAGACCTGATCGAGATCTGGTTCTGGGATGAACACGGAGTCTAACTCTCCGTGGCGGTACTGAGCGAAGGGTTCAGCCGATAACTGGTGGCTTGCGAACCGATTCCATGAGCCATCAGATCGGTATATGAAGATGATTCGTCGATTGCTTACAACCACACTTCCGAGGTGCTCTGTGTTGAATTGTCGCCGATACTCCACCTCTATCTCAGCTATAAGGTCTTCGCCATCATCCAGCACGTGACCGGCGAGTTGCATTGACTGTTCGTAAGAGACTCCTGCGAATAAATTCTCCGTCAGGAACAGGTTCAGATCCAGAAGGCACACGCCGATGGTCATCTCGCACGTACCCACCCATTCGCGGCCTGACGATGACGTTGAGGCCATTCTAATCTAAGTCCTCGGTAGAACCCATACTGTGGGTCTCTGAGGAGGGGGTGGCCAAAACAGAAATTGTATCGCAATATATGGTTTATCTTTGTTGCGCATTTCATAGCCGAATTTGTCGTGGGTTACGCAGACTGTGTAGGTCAGCCGAACCCACAAACTGATAAGGAATCCGACTGAAACGCTGAGTAACCCGAATATGCCACTCTTAGAATCGCCATACTGCAGCGCGATTGGGCTTCTAGCCAATTTCTGCAGAAACCCAGTTGCAACCGGTCGAAGCCTGCAGAGAACACGATCATGAGTCGGTCTGATGTCGAACAGGAGGGCGAGACCGACGCTGAGCAGGTGCCATCATTCGATGGTGTCCGATGGACCTCGTGTTCGCTCGAGGACTTCACGGACCTGTACTGGAACGAGATCGCCCCCTGCCTCGAAGCAGAGGATATCGACCCTTCGAGCGAGAAACCCACCCATCAATGGTTTCGAGATCACGATGCACGGTCATTCCTCGCGGCTCTCCGTCGCCATCACGACCGTTCGTTCGGGGAGTTCTGGACCGAGGACCTCGGGCTTGGTGACGGTGAAGAAGGTTACTCATGGGCAACAACGGACGATGCGACAATCGACGCCCTCGAGCAGTTCCTCAACCGACGGAAATCACGATACAGTCTTGCGACGTCGTCCGTCGACGCCCTCCGAACGCGACTGAATCTCTACGTCCGTGCTTACCGAGAGGCAAACGGTACAGACGACCTCCTCACACCGATTCAACGAGACCAAGAAAATCCAGCCTACGAAGCCGTTGACGCGGTCTATGCGGCATTCGACTGGTTGAACGAGGGAACAGAACGAGAGTACAGTGCCCAGACGCTCCAGCGTGTGCGGCGCGTCGTCAACGCGTGGTATCAGCATCTGGTCGGTCGGCGGGTCGCTTCGATGAACCCTGCAAGCGGCCTCTACGACGAATTCAAGTGGGAAGTCGAAGATTCCCCGACACCGTCCCTTTCGGCAAGTCATATTCGGAAGTTGATGCAGGCGGCGGGGACAACGCGAGATCAACTGCTCATCGTGGCGTTAGCTGGTTGGGGACTTCGAGCGAGTGAGGTCGCAGCACTCCACGTCTCGCAGTTCCACCGTGATATTCCCGAAGACGACGTCCCCTTCATCACGTTCGAGAGCCGCAAGAACGGGCCCGGCGAGGTGTCTCTCCTATACGGGATGGACGTATTCGACTCCCGGATCGACGAACTAGCGGAAGACGAGGGGTGGACTGGATACCTGTTCCCGTCCCCACAGGGAGAAACGCCGTACGTGACCCGAGATACGATTCGTAATTGGTTCCAGAAGCTTGCATCGAAAGCAGGTCTCCCGGAGCGAATCGCTGGAGAGCGACCGAGTCCGCAGCTCTGTCGTCGGTTCTGGTACGACACTTATACCGCAGTACTCGAAGGTGTGCTTGAAGGCGTCGACGAAATCGCTGCAGAGCAGGGGAGTAGCGATCCTCGGGTGGTGATGCAGAATTACCTCTCTGACTCGCGTTCCCGTCGAGTCCGGCGCGAGTTCATGCGAGAACAACTGGACGAAGCCTTCGGAGAGAGAACGTAGCATCATCTACCACCCTTCTTGTTGTCACTCCTTGATTGACAATTGATTCTTTGAATCATTGAATCACAGAATCCATGAAGTAGTGAGTACTGGAAGTCGTGAGTCAGAGATTGCATGATTCAGAGAGTCAACGGCGACACAAAGATATGAGAGTCAAGAAATCAAAGAGTAACGGAATCATTGAATCATTGAATCAGTGAGTGTCTGAGAACTTGAATTGCGGATTCAGGGACCGTAACCCGCGCAATAAATCGATGAATCAAGGAAATCTGGATGTTGTGAATCATTGAATCCGAGAATCAATGATTCAGTGATAAAGAAGGGAGAACGAGGAATTGCGCTCTACAGCTATTCAATCGCCCGTATTCGGCAGAGCCAGGTTAAGATAGATACGACTGAGTGTCTGACATGGATTTATGAGTCATTGATTCAATGATCGAACTATGACCGAGACACCTCATGGGTGGGGCGTCACACCATCGACTGGTATCCCGACGATTGCCTTCGGGAACCAGAAAGGCGGGACTGGAAAGACAACGGCAACGATCAACAGCGCAGCGGCGCTGGCAACTCGCGGCCACGATGTTCTTGCAATCGATATGGACCCACAGGCCGACATGACGAAAGGCCTCGGTCTGGGGCCGGGGGACGACAACGATCCTTCCAGCCCGAAGAACGAACTCCCCAATACACTTGTTACCGATGACGCGAACCTGCTCGACGTACTCGTCGACAATCCGCGCACGCACGATACGAGTCTTTCAGAGATCGTGATCGAGGCTGACGAGTACGACCATCTGAACTTCGATCTGATTCCCAGTCACAAAGACATGGGCCTTGCTCGAGATTGGATGGATGATGCGAACGCTCGCCTCTCGCTGAAACTCGCTCTCGAAGAGATGGTCGACGACGGCTACAACTACGATTTCATCGTAATCGACTGCCCACCAGACCTCTCCGTACTGACCGACGCAGCGTTCATTGCGGCCCAGAACGTCTTCCTGGCTGCACAGACCCAAGCAACGTCACGGGACGCACTTGATGACTTGTGGGATCAGCTGGAGTCCATCGAAGACAACCAGCAGATCGAGATTGCGATCGTCGGACTCCTGGCGAATATGTACCGGGACGACGGTCAGTCGAAAAAGTTCCTCAACTCCTTCGACGAGTCTTTCGCGTCGATGGCACCGATTTTCAAGCTCCCGATGCGAGTGGCGATTCAGCGCGCGTGGGACAACGGGCGAGATATTTTCGAGTGGGAGGACCCGAACGATCAACAAGTAGAGCGTGACCTCTTCCTGGAAGTTGCACGGACGATGGAACGGGCGTTCGACAAGACACAGGTGGAGGCGTAAGAATGCCCCGAGGAATGGACGAGCGATTCGAGAATCCATCAGGCGAAGAGGAAGACGAAGACGCTAGCGCCGAAAAGGGAAGCACGGAGACGTCGTCAGAACCAGAAGCAGAAGGCAGCGAGACCACAACGGCCTCTGAACAACAGTCGAACAATCAGAAGACTGCATCCGCGTCAACCAATGACTCGCCGACGAGTGGAGCAGAAGAACCAGACGATGAGCCGCTGAATATCCGTGAGGATTGGGATTCTGCCACGATATACGTGGAACCGGAGCAGAGCGAGGATATCGAGATCACATTTACTCGTCTGAAGAAGCAGCTGAAACGCGAGGATGTCACGTTGGAGAAGAACAAACACTTCTACCGCGGCGTGTTCGAGGTGGCGTTTGGCGAGTACCGAGAGGAAACGAAAGAGAAGATTCGCGAACTCGCAAAGCAAGACGACAATCAGTGAATCATTGATTCAGTGAAGTCCGGATGAAACATCGGACCTCTAAGTTCAGCGTTCAAATCGAAGGGAGAGAATCAGCATCATATCCTGCAGAGAGGAGGAAGTCACGAATATGGTCTTGCTCCGAATCAGACGAGAAGGACTGGTCCTCGAATAACTCCTCAATGACCTCGCTAGCATCTTCACAGAGTGTAACCGACTGTGTCAGAGAGTTCTGTTCAATCGGATCTCGGTACTCGTCGATGAGAATCGGTTGCCAACCATTGGTGTGGAAGTAACGATAGAGTGAGAGTGTTCGGATTGTTTCATCGTCGGAAAAGTAGCTAGTCTGTTCTCGTTCAGGAGCAAGTGCGATTTTTCCGTTTTGGAGTTTTTCAGCGAGTGACTCGAAGGTACGGAACTCAGCAGGGACTGGTCCATCGATGACGTGAGTGATAATTCCCGGCCAAGTGAACCCGTATACGCGCTCGAAGAAGTTCACGATCGAACTTTCCGAAGACTCAAACACAAGCAGCAGATCGCCGTGTCGCAGTTCAGAGCCGTCTAGACTGATATGAGAAGAATATGGATAGCCATCGGCGTCGTCAAGGACCTCGATATCTGGTTTGGGCACGCGATAATCGAGAAACCGGACATACAAAGAAACACCTGCTCTGTCCAAGTCGGAGCGTTGACTTACTCAGGGCGAGCTCGTGGTTGATTGTTCGCGATTTCGCCCGAAGTCATTGAACCAAGTAGGAAGCACATTGATGTCGATATCCTCAGCGGTCGTCCCATCGTTGAGAAGTCGGCTAAGTACGCCATCACGTCCCCATCCACAGATAATTGGCCTATTCGGAATATTACCACGCGATTCTGCGTGACGAACCAAGCGCTGCGGGCCTTCGTTTTCATTACGAATAGCGGTGACTAGCTGGCTCAACAAGGGGTTACCCGGCGCTAAGTGGTGCACAGATGGGAATTCGTCTGCACAGTCTGCGGAGAACGTCACTGCGACCATGTCGTCGGCTGGTGCAATCGCTTGAGCAAGCGTCTGCTCTCCATCGGACTGCGGAAGCTCAATCGATGTTCCGTTAGTAGTGAGTCGATACGTGCTCGCTTCAAAGGCGAACTCGTCGACAGAGTCGAGGTGGTCTACATCAAGCTCCAGGTCGCCGATTTGCGTGAATTCGACACCTAAGTCGACCAGCGTCTCATTGCCAACGAAGAACGCCTGCAGGCTCTCAACCTCGAACGGGGCCGGATACTCGTACTCAGAATCACCAACGTCGACGATATCAGGATGGTTGTAGGACTGCCACGCATCGAGCTTTGCCTCATCAATAACGTCCTGTGCGACCAACGAATCTGTGGAGTCTAGCGATTCACCGACATCGACCCTGTCACCCTGCTCTTGTTCTTCGATCTGTTTGGAGAATTCGCGGTCAGCCTCTTCGACGACCCGTCTACTCTCCTCACGGTCGGTTTTGAGGGCTGCATCTCGAATCTGGCGGCTCACCCCAGAGAGGATGGGCTGCATCTCGCCGACAACGTTCTCGAACAAGCCGATACGGTCGTCGAGTCGATCGTAAATATCGGTCTCGACAGTATCCTCGTAGCTGTAGTTGAGGATGGCGACTTCATCGAACCGCTGCCCGATACGGTCGATTCTGCCGATTCGCTGCTCGACGCGCATCGGATTCCACGGGAGGTCGTAGTTAATCAGTGCGCCACACTCCTGCAGGTTGAGCCCTTCACTCGCAGAGTCGGTACAGACGAGGATATCGACGTGACCTTCGTCAGATGAGAACTCGCGCTTCACGCGCTCCTTACCGACCTGTATCCACTCTCCAGACTCGCCGTCGTACACCTCACCACCACGGCCGGAATAGGTTGCAACCGTTTCACCGTGTATAGAGACGAGACTCTGGCGGATGAAGTCCATCGTATCTGCGTACTGGGTAAATACAATCGCTCGGTTGTGCCCCTCGCGGTCTAACTCGTTGAGATCCTCGATCAACTGCCCAATCTTCGGGTCTTGGTCGATCGCTGCGAGCTCATCCACGAACGACTCTAACTCGTCAATCTCCTGTTCCAGCAAGTGGAGCCCTTCGTCAGTCACGTTAGGAATAATCTCCGCGAGGTCTGCATCTTCGAGATCTCCTTCTAACTCATCGAGCGCTTCGGAATCATCGAGATCATACTCAGCAAGTGTCTCCATGACGACTTGCTGGGAACTCACATCAAGACCATCCTTTGCCCGTTGCTTACCCTTCAACACGGTACGCTGTCCGCGAAGCTTTCGGAGCCGGTTTTGGAGACTCTGTGAAATCGCGTACACGCTGCTGGTGAGACGTTGCCGATACGTGGTCATCACAAACCCGATAGCACGGGATTCGGCCTCGTCTGACTGCTGGGCGAGTTTGTAGAACTTCCTCGTGTAGTCGTCGATGCGGTCGTACACGCGTCGGGTCTCCTCAGTGAGCTCAATCTTGTGCTGTTCTGGATCACGGTCGGGAACCGTCGCGTCAAGAAGGCCGACCCGTTCGTACTTTCGAAGGGTGTCACGAGTGTTCCGATGGATGAGCGCATCGACAGGCGTAGATTCAGAGAGAACGTCTTGAACAACTTGCCAGCCAGATTCTGACAGCTCGTCAAGCGCGGCAAGTCGCTCGTTTCGTGAGTAGGTCAGCCACTCTTCGTCGGCCTTCCATTCGGGATAGAGAAGATACTTCAGCTTCTCGTCCTCCTTGGCGTCGAACGGATCGACGTCGTACTCTTCCATCGAGGACTCGAACAGGTCGATATACCCGTCGTAGTGCTCACCATAATCGCTAGCAAGGTCACAGGCACGCAGGACACGCTGCTTCGCGATGGAGCGTGCGTGCTGTTCATCTCTCACGTCGAGTTCTGCACCAACAGAGTCGAAGACCCGATCTGAGAGACTTCGAGACCCAGAGATACGGTCCTGGTATCTTCCCTCAGTAAGGGTTGCTTGTGCGGACCAGGAGTCGGTGGGTCCAGACGAGTCGCCCCCTCCGAAAACCTCGTCGAAGGCCTTCGTGAGTGCCCGTCGTGTCTCAAAGAACTCCACGAAGTTTTCCTGATTGCCCCATTCACCGGGGAGATCAAGCAGAGCCATCAGATCATACAGTTCGCCAGCGTGCAGCTGCATCGGCGTTGCCGTGAGCAGGTAGTAGGTCTGTGTATGATCACGAAGCCGTTCGAGCATCGAGTAGAAATTGCTTCCCTCGCGGCCGTTGTGTGCCTCGTCGACGATGACGGCATCCCAGACACCCTCTCGGTTCGCTGGTTGTCGGCCACGACAGCTCGCTGGGACGTCCTCCCGCGTCCGGACGTGGCCACCGTCCTCGGGTGCCACCTGATCCCATCGGTCCTTCAGCCGTGCCGTGTGCCAGGACATGATGATGATCGAGGGAGCGCTGGCGGCGGTGTTCGCTTGTTGCTCGTGGAGGAACCGCCAGATAGGGCTCTCGACCCATGCCTGTTCGTGTTCGCCACTATCGACATCGAGCTCTGAAGCTGTAGGAGGAGTGTGTTCGCGCCCGAAGGCGTCGATGAAGGCGTATTCGTAGTCACTCCCACGTTCGTATCGATACGTATTCAGGTTGAACTTCTCCCACATCTCCTCTTGCCACTGGACTGTGAGACTCGCTGGAACGAGCAACAGCCCGGTTTCGAGTTCGTCGGTGAGTCCAAGACGTGAGAGTGTCAAGCCCGCCTCGATGGTCTTTCCGAGACCAACTTCGTCGCATAGCAAGAAGCTGTTTGGATAGGTGTTGACGAGCGTGTCGGAGACGACCCGTTGGTGCGGCCACGGCGTGATCGTACTCCCTTTCTCTGCGAGCGCGAGACCGCCGGGAGAGAGCGGGCCGTCAGCGATGATATTGGCTTTGTCGCGGTCGGTCGGGGGTGCTTCGCCTCGGGCGATCTGGATTGCTTCCTCAAGCTTCGTCTGCGAGTCCGGGTCTTTCCAGTCGATGAGTTCTTCCTTGATGGCCTCTGGGAGGTCGTAGACCTCGACGTAGGGGTGTTCGTCTTTCCAGAGGCGCTCGAACGTGTCGACGTCGCCGTCGACGTACGTCGACTGTTGGTCGACCCACGAACGATGGACCTTGAACCGCTCGTAGTTGTTCTTCCACCCACCGACGGTCTCGTTGACGCTCCCCTCGAAAGAGAGCGCGTTCCCGTCTTCGTCGTGGAAGACACCCATCTTCGGGTGGAAGATGCGCCACGAACCCTGACGAGGGACAGCGACTTTGATGTGAAGCCGATCCTCACGGAGGAGCCGAGCGAGAAGTTGGAGCTGGGCGTTCAGTTGTTCGTCGTCCAGTTCGTCCAGAGATTCAGTGAGCTCGTCGGTGAGCGCCTCGAAAACGGGACGGTCAGTCGTGTAGAGTTCCGTTCCCACGACCAATCGCATTTCGCCGTCGTTCTCAAGGAGTGCGTCAATCCCTCTGGAGGCAACCGCGAGCGCGCTGCTAGAGAAGTAGCCCGCGATTCGGTCGTATCGAGTTGACCGTGTGAGCGCTGGGACGTAGAACTCGTCGACGAGGTACGCACCGTCTTCCTGTGGCTTGCTTTCGTAGATAGACTTCCAGGTGTATGAGGGAAGCGACATCGAGATGACTTATGTTCGAGTAATGCGGGACTCTATTTATAAACGTGTGCCTGCCAGTGGAGTACAGTTCGGAGCTTCCACTTGGCGACAGGAGCCAAAATATCGACTCCTGTCAACGAGGAGTCAGAGGTAGCGTATTCAAATCGACGAATACGTTTTCGAGTAGTTGCTCAGCAAGGTGGTTTGTGAGCGAAAAAGCTTCCCAGACAACAGCAACATAGTCTTCGAATGTCTGGAGCGTCACCGTTGTACTCCGAGCCATCATCGAGTGAGCCAACTCGTTTCGGGCAGACCTGAGGTCATTATCCAACACGTCGGCGTCAATGTCGTCTGGGATAAGGTCACACTCTGAGAGCCAGCCGAGAACCTCCTCCAGCCGAGTCTCGTTCATATCAGGGCCGATACCCGTATCTAACTCCTTGACAGTGAACGCGCCAACCTCTTCGACCATCGATGCTGCTGCCATTACTGCAACGAACAGCGGTGGGTGAGCTAGATAGCTGAACGCCTCTGGGCCGTATGATGAGAGATGATGTGAGTCTTCGTCCAATAGGTGTCCAGCAATCTGACCAGCCTGCCACAGACTTTCAACAGTCCATTGGACCCACATCGCCGCCTGCAGTGAGTATTCAGTTCGGCGACGTAAGTCCCGAGAGTGACGAAGCCACCGTCGTGCGAGTTGCTCGTACGGGTCGGCGGTCCCAAACGAAGCTTGTTGTCGGCAGAGGTTGAGTTCCTGTTCAAACTGGTTCAACCGATACTCAGAGCTGTTAATCAAGGAAGCCATCTCCCCGACTCCCCAGCTGATCCGTACAGGGAGTGGCCCGAAGGTGTATCCGTCCGACGAGTTACGCCTTTGGAGGTCAGTTTGGAAAATCGACCGCGAGGACTGATACAGGGAATAGCAATATCTGAATCGCTCGAGACAAAGCTCGACAATCACAGCGTGCCAGCCATCCTGAGGAAGTGCGGTTTTTAGGTGGACCGTGTCGACTTCGGACTCGAAGTAATCATACTCTCGGGCGGCGAGACGAGCAGCACTGAGGTCGCCGAACGGTCGCATCCGCTCAGAAATTACTCAAGTTACTCTGCTTTTTCTCATCGCCGTTATCCGCGAAGACGTTCGGGCTGAAGTCGAGATCCAACACTTTCTTTGTTCGCCCAACAGCTAGGTCGCGGGCGATTTCCCAGTCTTCGTAGTCGTGAGGGAGTACCTGAAGGATTGCCTTCAGTGTCGCCTTGAACGTCGAGTCGGAGTCGAAATTCCGTTCACGGAGCCAATCACAGCAAGCACTCTCGCCCTGCACATCGTAGACGTGCATCGCCGCGTGAACTTTGTCTATAGCGAGACTGAACGAGAGGTCGTCTGGATTGACCGGTGTTCGACTCGAACGGTTCTCTGGCTTCTCGTTAATATTTTGGACACGATCAGCGTGTCCTCGGAGATTGATGTCTCCGCTACTTTTTTGCCATATTTTCGTATTGCGTTTAATGTCATCAATATCAACACCAACACCCAGACCAAGCTGGCGTCCTTCATCGTAGGAGAACGTTTGTCTTTCGTAAACTAGCCAACATAGAATATACCATTCAGTCACACTATCCAAGTCATCTATTCCCTCTGCCTCCAAATATTCTTCAGCAAGCACTCTTGTGACCGCTTCTCGTGCTTCCTCCAATGCACGGCGTGGAGGAACCGGTTTATCCTGGTCATCAACCACAGGGTGTGCCTCAGCGAAGACTCTCAATGTGGGTCCGAAAGCACTGATAATGATATCAGTCTTTGTTAAGTTGAACTCGGAATCGATTAGATTCCGTGCAGCCTCTTTTGCAGCATCCCTCGTATCTTGTTTGACATCACTCCACAGCGTCGGAATCGAAGAGTCATCATCGTCTTCTGTAACAGCCTTGCGTCCAGTAAGTAATAGAGTGCTATCGGCTGAACCGCTTCCCTGAGTGTCTGTACGGTTGGGGCGTTCGCTAGTAATTGGGTGAGTAGCCGTTATAGTGAATCCAGAGTTGATTAGAGACTGTGTGAGCGTATCCCATGCGTCTGTCTCTTTGTGCGTGAACATAACGGTCATCACTCCACCTGGCTTCACCACTCGATATATCTCAGAGAAGATATCACTCATTTTCTCCTCATAATCAGATCGGGCAAGATCCTTTTTCGAGGTGCTACCTGCGAGTTCACTAAATTTAGATGGATTAGCGACAGCTTCCTGGTCTTTGTTTGTCACCTCTTCAACAAATAGATCAGAGAATACATCATCAAGATATTGTCTTAGCCACACATAGAATATATCAGACAGCTCCGCATACATGATACTTGAATAGTATGGTGGGTCAACAATCACGGATTCAACTGAATTAGATTTCAGGTCCAGACTTGCTGCGTCTCCATTCAGTACTTCAGCAGGCTCCGATTCAGAGTTTTCTAGGTATCCGACAATTTTCTCGTAAGACCCAAGTATTCTATCCAAAATGTCTGTATACTGTTGATCACCCGAAGAAGGATTATTATCCGTGAACTGCCATTGCGGACTGAGGTTTTTTGCACCAGTAAGGTGCATGGGGTATCCACGATGGATATTGTATGGTGAAAACCGAGAGTTCCGATCGACCATTTTCCCGCCGGCAAGGGCTAATATTGTGATAATTGCTTCAGCTTTTTTCGGAGAGTACTCCTGTTGAATCCTATCCTTTGCTTTCTCAAACGCCTGCCAATACTCATAATGGGCAACCAATTGACGTGGAGTGAACGCATCCCTCCACTCGGAGAAACCGTAACCAGCAGGTTCAGACGTTTTCTGTCCGTTTTCAGGGATACTCTGCGTTAATAACGAGAACAAATTGTAGTCAGATTCGACTCTATCAACCGCTTTTTGATATCCGTCGTAATCCGCTTGAGTTGCTACGCGGTATCCCGAACCGCCTCCAGATTTCGTGTACTTTACACCGAGGATTGCGTACTCGTAGTCGCCATTCTTTACCCGTTTTTTGATTTCACTACTTTCCGTTACTACACCACAGTTAGGGCATTCCGTATTCCCACCTCGAGACCGCGGACCATCTTGGGGGTTGAATTCATCTTTTTTGACGTCGTTAGGGAGTTCTACTCTTTCAAACGTAAGTTCTCCATTCACGTATTTCGGTCTTGCAGCGATACCCTTTGATGAAGAACGTTTGAGGAGCCACAGCTTCGACGTTAGGGGTAAATCACAAGCACAGTTAGGACAACGAATAGTATAGGTCGAAACGTAGTGTGAGGGCGTCTGCCGACTGTTCTTTCCTGGGAAATATTCTACTAAGTTCTTTGAAGCGGTTTTGTCGATTTCCGACCCCCATTTTTCTACTTCTTGACGAAGGTGACCAGCGGATAATGGATAATCGAGGACTACCTTCAGCATTACAGAAGGAACGGGATTGAGTTCGTTTGCCTTCGTTGGCAGACCGTATCTTAGAGATTCAAGCGGGATTACTCCTGAACCAGCTGTTGGATCAAGTACTGTCGGGAGAGAGCCATCCCAAAATTCACGGAGTTGAGAGTGAAGATCACTTTGTTGATTCTTAGTCGGACTGGATTCGAAAGGACGTGGATATCCGTAGTGGTCACCAAGCGTACCGGATCGGTTTCCTTCTGTCGCTTTCTTGTTTACCACATAATCTTCTAATGGAATGTCTGGCTCAAAGTTTGGCTTGATTTGCATCAAACTGAGTATATCATCACTACTGACACCTTCTGGAAGAACTGATGCCAAGACAGCGAGACGTGCAGCAGGAGTCGGCCGTCTAGCATACCACGGGAATAAATATCGATTAGGTGGCATATGCTTGGGATTGTCCTCCTTCAGGTTCTCAATCCCAACTGCCTTCAGTGGAAGTTTACCCTCAATTGCGAGTGATTTCATCGTTTTCTCAGATTTGGATTTTTTTGTCATGTCAGTTAATGTGGTCAGTCAGTAGCGTTCGCAGTGCTTTCTCGCCGTTCGGTGAGGACGGAGATCGACACTTTGCGTGCCAGTAGTAGCACTCTTCGTCACTCATTCGTGCGATGCCACGACAGAACGCCCGCATCCGGTCGACGCGCTGGATTGGCTTCACACCGAGGAAACCTAGAGCAAGTCGGACGCCGACGGTCTCAGGGAGGAAGACTTCGGCGTCGCCCGTGGTCGTGATAACCGACTCGTCGAGGTCGGCTCCACGGAGCGTCTCACGTAACAGTGGAAGTGTGGCTCGAAGGCGACTCCCAGATAGGCGAGTGACCTTCACAGCCGTCCAGTCGTCCCATTCCCATCGGTCGACGTCGGGGTCAGCTGACTCTGCAAACACCGTATCGAACGGTTCGGTTACCAGCCCACGGTTCGGGTTTCCACGCTGAAGACGATCGCGACGGGCTTCGGCTTGGTCTTCGGGGAGTAGCTCGTACAGCGTCAGTGAGGCGCCGTCGACGTCGTCACGACGGGCGAGTGCGAACGTCGGTCGGCCCCCGTACACGCTGCTTCCAAAGCGGCCGTCTGAGAGGGTGTCACTCTCGGCTGCAGGTGGCGTCGCCGAGTCGACGTTGGGTGTTGGGTGCGATGTCATGGTTGAAGCTCTGCGGGGAGTTCGACCGGTCCTCGGCCTTGAACCTTCACGTCGATGTTCGTCGAGCCGAGCTCGTCCTGGAGCTCTGCGAGCACGTCGTCTTCGGCGTCCGTAATCGGCTCCGGGTCGTCCATATCCACACGGAACTTGAGCTCGACCCGCGACGCGCCTCCGAACGGGTCCGGCTGATTCGTCACCCGTGAGAACTCGTCGATGCCACCAGTGAACTGCGCCTGGTACGTCGCACCACCGGACGATTCTGTCTCGTACCGCATCCGTACAGAGACGTTTTCGGCCCGATCCTTGAACGCTTGGCGTTGAGCGATGAACGACCCCTTCGACAGCTGGTCCTCACCACCGATCTCGATCGTGACGCGGTCGATGCCGGGGTCGCCACCCGATGCCGCCTTCCCGAGTGCGTGGGTTCGTACCTCGTTGAATGCTCGTGAGGCGGCCATCAAGCTCGTCGAACGCTCCCAGTCATTCGGCTGGGCACACTCGGCGCAGAGTCCACGCGGGTTCAGCTCAGCTTGACTCGCGACGGTCTTCCCGCAGTTAGCGCACTCATGTTCGATATCGGGCTCGTGTTCCGAGCAGAAGTCTCCTTCCTGGTCGACCTCGACGTCACAGCCGTCCTTAGCACACAGAATTTCGTCTGTCTCCGGTGGACGGATGGCGTCGTGGTGGACGTCGAGAAGGGCGTTGATGTCGGTGTAGACGACGTACTCGTCGCCGACCTTCACGTCCGAATCCCGGATACTGGTTTGGACATCCGGAGAGTCAGAGAGCGGGTTCGCCTTTCGCCAGTTCTCCGGACGGTCGTCCTCGTCACCGTCCCAGTAGGCGAGTCCCTGTTCACCGGACGTGCTGTCCCAGTAGGTGTAGCCGGCGTCGTCGACCATCTTGGCCACCGTCTTCCGTAGTGGCTTCGTGTTGAGGAGATACGGGAGCCCCGGCTTCTTCGCGAACTGCGTGACCAACTGCTCGGTGGTCATGCTATCCTGCGTCTGCTGCCAGAGCTTCTGTTTGAAGAACGCAGCACCCTTCGGGCCGGCGTCTGCACGAATCAGACGGTCCTCGAGTGTCTCTTCGACGGCGTTGACGAGCGTCGTCCCACCGTTCGCTTCGGTGGCATTGATCGTCAGATGGGTCAGTCCGTCACGGTCGACGTAGTACAGGTGTCGGTAGACGCCGCGGACGAGTTCGCCCAGAAGCCCGTGGGTCTGGTCGCGGCGTTCACGAAGCTCCTCGATCTGTTCGTTTGAGAGGTCAGCCGTCTGCTGTGAATCGTCCAGTAGAGCCTCGATTGCCTCGAGTTGGCGTGCCTCGTCGATCGCACTCTGGATGCGTTCTTTGTCAGGGGCGAGGAAGAGCACGTAGTTCTTGTAAACTCGGCTCTGGGTCTCACCGCCGTGCTTTGAGGCAGACTTCTGGTACAGCGTCTGAATCTTCTCAGGAACCTCACTCCCGCCGTCGGAGACGGGCGCGGTGTCCATGTGCATCACTGCGAGCTGAGGCTTGGACACTTTGTCCGGGAGATCCGCTGGCGACTCGGGGAAGACGACTGTTTTGAAGCCACCCGTCCCGATCTCGGAATTCTCCAACCGCGATTCGAATCGGTTGCGTGCCTGTGCGTCGGGCGTGTTGTCCACACGCTGGTCGATGATCCGGATAAGATTCGGGTCGGACTTGAACCGGACACGCTCCTCGTCGTAGAGGTAGTAACACGCGACGTTCATGTCCCCACCTGCGAGGGCTTCCAAGGCCGAGTCGTAGTTGTCGAAGCGGACCTCTGGGTGTCCGAGGGCGGCGTTCATCTCTGCCCGCGTGAGCCCGGTAGCCTGCTCCCCGTAGGCGAGGCTGTGCCATAGGACAGTGGTCGTAAGGTGGCTGGCCAGTGGCGGAATGCCCTTCTCGGTCCACTTGCGGTCTTCGAGTTGCGCGTGGGCGGTGTCATCCTCACTGTAGATGTCGGCCGAGACAGCCGCACTGAGATCCACGAACTCGAAGAGCGTCTCGCGGAGAGTCGAATCGATACTTCCATCAGGTGCATTGTCTGCCGGCGTGAGGTCGTAGAGGCGAATCCAGTGTCGGTCGTAGTGAGTGGGTTGGTGATTCCAGAGGTAGTAGACGGCACGAGCGAGAAGCTTCAGTGCGCCACGGGTTCGCTGGAACTTGGGGATCGTGTCAATCTTCTCTGTGAGCGTGTCGATAATCGTCGGATGGAAGGGATACTCTCGCTCCAACCGATCGACGAAGCTCGCGTCGGTCGCCTCCTGGGGGAACTGCCGGTCGCTATCAGCGTACAGCTGGAAATACGACTCTGAGACCGCTGCTGCCTGCTCGTGGTCGATATCCTCGAAGAGACGGTGCTGAAGAACCTGCCCGACCTCGTTTTCGGACGTCGGAGTGACCGTCTTGTGTTGCCGACGACCAATCTGATTGAGTTCGTCGATGAGCGTCCGGACTTCCTCTGCTTCCTCTTCGAATGCGGTGTCTGCGATACTGTAGACGACTGTGACGTTGTCGAGTTCAGACGCAGTCTCGAGCAGAGAGAGGATGAAACTGAGTGTCTGGCTGGCAAGCGTGGCAGTTCCGACTTCGACGGCAGACGCAGTCTCGAGATAGGCCGCGATCTCGTCGACGAGGATGAGCGCAGGATCATCGCCGAGGTCGAAGAGACCTTTGAGTGTGTTCCCACCGGGAGCGTTGCGTTCTTGGTCGTACTCTTTGAGGTACTCGTATCCTTCGAGGCCGTATAGCTGGTATGCGATTTCGCCCCACATCGTACGGGTGTTCGGGGCGTCCGGATCGGTTCGGTCACTTCGAGCGTTCCGGGCGTCGACGTGCCCGCCGACGAACACTGCAGTGTCGACCGACAGACCATCCCGAACAGCATCGAGATATGCGTCGCCTACGTCACTCGCATTATCCACGAGGTGACGGTTGAGGTCTTCAATACCGGTTGGACTCGTCGCTAGGTGGTAGGAAGCGATAAGATCGTGCGTCTTCCCGCCACCGAAGCGGGTGTCCAAACAGAGGATACTGCTTGAATAACCTCCATCGTCGTATCCACCACCTGCAAGGAATCGCCCGGATAGGTTGGTCAACAGTGTTCGCAGCCCATCAGTGGGATACGTCATGTCGAAGAACTGCGTTGCATCCCGATACACCGGCGCGGCGTCATCGACCGAGTGGACAACTGTCGCGAGACTTGCGGCGAACTGATCCTCCTGGAGCGTTCCATCGAGGACGTCGTCTCGTGGAGTACAAGCTTCGAAGAGGTCAGGATACTCGCTGCTACTCATTGGAATCGTCCTCAGTTGTGGGTTTAGACACGATTACGAACTCACCGTGTGTGCTGTTGTCGATAATCGCGTGAGCGATGTCTTTGGACTCAGCGATGTCGACCTTGATGGGGTCTCCGACGTCAGCATCGAACATGTCGAGTTCGGGGCCGGACAAGTTCACCCGGCCAGATTGGCCAGTGTTTTGTCCGATTGTTTTCTGAGTCATCTGAATACTCACATCACCTGACCGGAATGTTATAACCTTTACTTAGACTAACTACGCGACAATCTGGTAAACAACGACCTGATGACCCCAAGGAATTATTTAAGAATCAGGAATCTGTTGGAGTATACCCAGATTTCCCTCTATGCTCCAATATGCTACAGTCATTCAAATTGAGACGGTAGAAGGTGAGAGGTATCTCGTTGCCGAACGCGGCACAGGTGGGATAATTGTAACGGAATACCCAGAAGATCGTTCGCCTCAGGTTGGTGACGCGGTTTTCTTAAATGGCCATGATGAGTTTGTTGAGATTGCAGAAAGTGGTGGAATCGGGAGGGGCAATTCGCTTGGAGTAGTTGAAACGACGGTCGGCGATAGAATCGTTATCAATACCGGAGTGAGCCTAATTACGGTAGAGAATCCGCTCGATCTCGAGATTAAAAACGGCTACACAGTAGAGTACACAAATGCTGGCACCATCCGTGAGGTAGTAGATAAATCACCAATTAGAGCGATATCGACGTCGGGGCCCGAGACCGATATTGGCGATTTCATCGCCAGCCTTCGAGTGCCATCAAATGAACTTGGCGTTGGGTTTGATGACTACGGTGGGATGACCGACGAATTATACGATGTCCAACAGCGAATCGAAGTCCTACTGAACAAGAGAGAAGAGCTCCAAGCGGTCGGTAACGAGGTCCGGTTGGGAGCAGTATTCTATGGACCACCAGGAACGGGAAAAACACATTTCGCTAGGATTCTGGCTGCCGAATCGGATGCGACTTTTTATCGAATTCGAGGGCCGGAGATTGTCACCCAGCTGGTTGGCGAAACAGAGGAGATACTACGTGCGCTGTTTAAGGATGCAAGCCAACATGAGCCCTCGATAATTTTCTTCGACGAAGTCGACAGCCTCGGCGGTGAGAGAGGTACCGGTCAAAACCAGCAATTCGGAAACCGGGTTGTGGCACAACTGCTTGCGTTGATGGACGGAGTTGACCAAGAGAATGATGGTCTGTTGATAATTGGCTCGACGAATAGAATTGAGGATATGGATGATGCGCTACTGCGTCCGGGTCGACTAGACTGGAAGGTCGCCTTCAAAGAGCCATCACAAGAGGGAAGAGTCGAGATATTCGATGCGCTACGTACTCGATATACTGTAGATGAGGGCGTTAGCTCTGATCAAATAGCTGCGATAACTGAGGGATGGTCTGGTGCTGACCTGGAGGCACTTCTAGACGAAGCCAGTATTGTTTGTGTGGATGACGGACGTGATGAGATCACAATGATGGATTTAATGATAAGTCACGAGCGAGTTAACAGACAGTCAAAGTGAAGATAATGTTTCAATGGATCCGCAACGGTGTATATGCCGTATGGTGGTGGGTTTTACGGAGATGGAATGGCCTGAAAGGCTTGTTTGGTTTTTCAAGCCTACCAGAACTGCGAGAGTTTGTATACATCGATGAAGAAGCACTGATCAGCCTGCTTGCGTCAACAACAGGGGGAATCACCCAGCAGCGTACGACCACTCAACGTGAGAGAATTTCCTCCAGCATCAAGGGCTCTCTCGGTCCACTAACTTCCTCAATCGGTAGTGAATCCGAGAAGGCAACACAAGCAGTCCGAAAGTACGTGGTTCAGTCCAATTTCAAAGAGTTCTATGATATGCGGTCTGGGGATTTGACCATCACAGATAACCCCGCTGACCCACCAGGGGTGTATGTAGCCGCGGCCGATTCAGATGAAGTGAGAGAGGTAGCACCGAATTTAGACGCCTCCCGCACCACAGAGTTAGCTCGGGGGGAATTACTTGAGTTGGACGTCACTTTGGGGAGTTCGAAGATTTATGATTATTTCAAGGTGTTCGGAGCATTCGAGCAAATCATCGATTCGTTTTCCACAGAAGAGGAGATGCGGCAACAGCTCCGAGAACAGAACGTGTCTTCGGAGAAAGTAGCGATGATCATCGATTTGATGGACACGTTGATGGCGGGTCAAATCCCAGTGGAATGTCGAATCTCGAACTATGCTGTCGTAGAAGATCACCAAGACGTTCTGGTTCAGAAAGAGTGGGCAGAAGAAAATGATATAGAATACACAGAGTGCAAAGCAGTCGGGTTTATCGACGAGAAGAACCTCTGGCAAGATCCCACACAAGTACTGTTTGAGGAAGATGAATTTACAATCTATGGTCGGGTTGACAATCCAGTCCCAGCTAGCGAATGGAACCCGTTAAAATTGGTAGACGTCGTACAGAATGTTCTCCCAGGTTTGGGTGACGAACTCGAGGGTCTACAATCTAATCTTGAGGACGCAGAGATCTCAAATAGGTATACAAGTGATGGAGAATTCGAAGAGGAATTGGAACGGTATTTGGATTGGGTTGCAGATGAAAACGGAAAGACCCTATCGGAGGGAACAAAGGCAACCGTTATCGAATCGATTACGCCCTCGACAGACACGATATCACGCGGCGCAAAAAAGGACCTATTTGCATCCGCAGAACAAAAACTCTCAGAGGTCGCAGACGAAGAGATGGGTGTCTCAGCTGAGCGTCGTGCTGAATACTTAGGCAAGGAATGGCAATCAGAACAGTCGGCACTCATAGATACAGAAGGCCAATCTGATGAAAAATATCTGATGACCAACTTCGTAGCGATCTACTGGTGATTTACCTGCTGATTGGGGACGTCGGAAGCTAGGTCCGGGGTTGCTCTCCACTAATAGACAACGGAATACACCAGCAAACCGCTAGCGTACAGTGTGAGAAGAACGTACAGGAGTGCCAGTAATGCGGCAATCGTCTTTTCTACTGTCGTTTGTTCGTAGTATTGGACATCGTCGGTGTTTCGAGCAATATCCCAAAGGACCTCACCAAGCATCGTGATCCGAGGAAACCGGCTATCATGTGACTCGGTGGCTCCAGTTGGCCCTAAACGCTCCCACTCCTGTTGGTACACTGGATACGCGAGATTGGACTCCATCTCGTGGAGTATCTCATATTTGGCTTGGTTTAGTCGACGGTGGGAGTCCACTGTTTGATACCAGAGTCCGCAGAGGCAAACGCCAAGCAGACCCACTGCCACGAACCCGATCTGCTGGGCGAACGAAAGAGGGCCCCGGGCGATAAACGTAATTACGACCAGAATTCCGGAGAGGAGTGAGACGTAAAACCGGTTTGTCCGAAGTCTCCTGTCAGAAACGGCCATCGCACTCCCGGCATAGTGTGTGTACTGGTCGATGAGCGTCTGATCGCGCGTGGGGTTGCGGGAGTCGGTAGAGGTCGTGTCTGAATCTGACGACGGCTCTGGATCGGTTGAGCCCTCCTCAGCCATGTTTCGCAATCGCGTTCACGATCGACCGCTGTCGCCAACCAACGATCTCGTCCGCAGCGTCCCTCACCGAGACGGGTAGTCGTTCATTCCCGTTCGGCTGCACTCCGATAATGGGTTTCTCGAAGTGTTTCGCCATCTCGATTTCTTCCTCAATCCATTCACTGTGCGAGACATACATTCCAGCAACAACGACGACAACGTTCGCCTGTCGAACCTGCCGATAGAGCTGCTGTCGAAGATCATTCGTGTCCTCGAACTCCAGCGGGTCGTCCTCTGGGACACTGAAATTCTGCCAGTCGAGTCGCTCTTCGTCATCGAGGAACTTCTCAATACGTTCGCGCTGGTCAGAGTACTTCCACGAATGACTCACGAACACCCGATATGGTCGATCTTCAAGGGGAAGCCGAGGTCGGACCGGTGAATCGGTGTCTTCAGTCGTAGAGCCAGCTGAAACCAGACCACCGAGTCCCTGCGCTCCCTTGTATGTGAGATAGCCCGCGACGGCAGCAGCGATGATCAGTTCTGGTGCGTCGTTCCAGAGGTATCGAAGTGGGTCGTCGTGCGGGTCATGTTCGACTTGCCCGCCCTTCCAGTCAGCATACCCGACAAGGAGGTCCTTTCCGAGGTCGACGAGGTTCGGGGGTTGGTCGCTGCCGGTCGGGACAGAGGTTGGTTCAGTGGCGTCTAGGACACGGTCACTGGTACCATCGCTGAACAGGGCAGAGAACGGATCAGAGTCATCTCGTCCATTCACGAGAGAGTTCACATCGAGGCTACCAGTGGGGCTTTGGACCTCGACTGTCGGGACGCGGGTGACGTGGTCGTTTTCGTTTGGCGTCACAACAGATATGTCGTGATTTGAGTATTTAAACTCAAGGGGACTTTTCGCTATTTTCTGGTCTCGGCTAGCAACACCTGTGTACCTACGAATCACAGTATTCGATATGCCCTATTGCTCAAATTGCGGAAGTCGAGTCAAAGACACCCACCACTACTGTGGTTCGTGCGGGCAGGCCCTTTCTGAGGTCGCAGAATCAGAAACAGATCCGCCGATGGCAGTAAGTCGAGATGGATTTCTCTCGCTACGTTCGCTCTCCTACATCAATGGTCTGCTCAGTGGCGAACGTGAACTCGACCGGGACTCGGTTTCGTATACACAATTATCCCGAGAAGTGAACGCCGCCCTGGCAGATTTCGCCCGTCTCGCGATGGTCGAAGAGTTGGACCTACTCCAACTGTGGGCAGCTGGTTCAAGCTCTGAAGCGCTATCCACGCCCGTTGAGGACATGAATAGCAATCAGGTCCGTGACTGGCTGGCCGCATTAGGGCTTGGTCGCACTCTACGAATGTACGATGAATCCCTCCACACAGAGTTTGAAGACGAATTCAACGAGCGACTACAGAAATTGGTCGAAATAGCACGTGAAGAACTCGACGATAATGGCGGTGAATAAGACGTACCCCTGCGCTACATCGCAGCGAACTCTTCGCCGGAGTCAGGAAGGTACTCGATGATACTCCGATGGGCACCGAATTCGCTGATAATCGTCTGTAGCGCGTCGACGACGGTCGCGATGTCCCGGTTGAGCTCGTGCTCGCGGTACGTTCCGCCGTCCTGACCACGGTGTTCCATATGCGAGAGGGTCAGATTGAGAATCTCGAAGTCGGACAGGAAGCTGCGCATCCGGCGAGCCGTACGTGGGTCTCGACCCTGGAACTCGCAGAGTTCTTTGTAGCGCTGGTAGACGATTCGCGACCGGGCAGGGGTAGCATCCTCGGCAGCGAGCGTGGTCAGCGCGTAGAGTGTGAGTTGCTCGTGTTCGGTGAGGTCGCGCATGATGTCCATGCTCTGCTGTGCCTCGAGCTTCTCCTGGGCGCGTTCGACGTGGTCGGTCGTAACTGAATCCGCGTTCTCGGTGCGTGCCAGATCACCCGCCTTCCGAAGAAGTGTAATCGCTCGTCGGGCGTCACCACCATCCTGGCGACCGAGGGCTGCACACAGCGGAATCACGCCCTCTTTGAGAGCGCTCTGGTGGAACGCGATTTCTGCCCGCTGTTCGAGGACCTTCTGGAGCTCTTCCGTACCGTACGGGGGGAACGAAATCTCGGTTTCACACAACGACGACTGAACCTTCGCATCGAGCTGCTCTCGGAACGTCGAGTCGTTACTGATCCCGATGAGGCCGAGCTGAATATTGTCGATGTACCCGTTGTTGTCGGCACGGGTAATCTGGTAGAGGAACGTGTCGTCCGTGATGTGGTCGATCTCGTCGAGGACGATTATTACGGTCCCCGAGAGCTTGTTGAGTTCATCCCAGAGAAGACGATAGACTTTGGATTGGGGATGGCCGGTTTCGGCGATGTGGTGTTCGGGCTCTCGGAGATTGTTCACCAGACTAATCGCCGCCTGGTAGCTCGTGCTGAGACCGTCGCAGTTGAGCGAGATGACAGAGAGGTCAACTTCGAAATGCTCCGCCGAATCCAAGAGCTCGTTCAGTAGGAAGTTCGTCACAGCGGTCTTGCCGACGCCAGTTTTGCCGTAAATGAAGATGTTGTCGGGGTACTCACCGTTGATGATCGGCTGCAGGGCCGCTTCGTACTCCTCGATCTCGTTGTCCCGCCCGACGATGTCGTCTGGAACGTACTCGACTTTGAGTGTATTCCGCCGTTTGTACAGTGTATCGTCCGGCTGAAATCGGGGAGTCATATTGTCCTCGACTGATTCAGGCTAGAATCATAACTGTTTCGACCACCGTTTCCGCTATTTCCAGTATAACCGCCATGGGGCGTGAGTTCCACTATTCGATATCGACCCCGCCATTTCCAGTCTATTGGAAGAATGTCGTGTTGGCTGTCACGAGGAGAGAACACAGAAGACCCGACTCTCGATGAACAACCCACCCCACTATTTCCAGTAAACACAGCAGATCGCGGATGACCGACCCACCCCGTCGTTTCCAGTAATTCGCGGTAACTCCAGGTAGCGAGTGACGAGTGAGACAGACCACAGGGTTCCAGTATTTCCAGTAAGCATTTCTTTATATACTCGATAGACCCCACTGTTTCCAGTATACTCGGTCAGAACACGAACCAGCAGACTGCGGAGGGCAACAGCTGACGAGAATGACGGAACACCCCCTCCCCACTATTTCCAGTAAAGCACCACGAAAGAGAGCCGCCTAGTGATAAGAAACTCTAAACAAAAGAAAAGTTTATATCAATAGCGTTTGAGCTAGTCCGTAGGAGAGCTAGAGGACGGTTGCTGTTGCGGTTTACTCTAGTGAAAGAAAGCGACTCGAAAGTTCGGGAGACCTTCGTCACTATCTTTACTGGAAATAGTGGGGGGAGGGTGGGTGACTAGAGCCGCTAGCTCTCATCGTGTAAGTGTATTAGTGGAAATAGTGGGGTCTGACACTCGTCAGACGTTCTGGATAGGTTAACCAACGTGGAGGGGAAGGCTGTTCACTCGTTGGTTAATGGCCAATCGTGAGTAGCACCAACTCCACTCGTGTTCGACGAGCTGATGAGACTAGACTGCCAGTCACCACACCACTATTTCCAGTAAAACACCGTCTCTCCGTCTCACCGACAAACGAGGACTAGTTATCTGAATCGACCGGCCCTTTGTATTTGGAACGTATTTTTTCGCCCTCCCTCCACTGCCAGTAGTAGTACCGATTGTCGTTGATCTCTTTCACCGTGATCGTTGCCTTCGAGGGGACGTCGTCCGGAAGGTCCTCTGGCCGCTCCTCGACCTGGTTGCTCTCTTCGTTTTCCGCTAGCCGTGCTTCTCGTTCATGGTATTCTGCGAGCTCTTCCGCGAACCGAGCGACTTGTCGGAGTACCTCTGGAGGTTGATCATCGAGCTTCGAAACGATGTCAGCTGGAACTTCGTGAGGTGGGTCTGGTGGTGAATAGGACATGGGGCAGGCTCTGTTAACCAACATCTCCAGCCGATATCTTAGGATTGTTGGTTAAACAAATCGTCTATTGACTCGAGAGTTCCTCGATAACCGCTACTGTAGCAGCGAGTGTCTGTCGCCGGTCCTCTCGTTCTTCGATCTCCTGGTTCAACTGCCGAATCTCTGCTGAGAGTTGCTCAACTACGTCCGTCGTCTCAGGGAGACGGCCATCGGGACGAGGAACGTTCCCACTCCGAATTTCGAGATCGGTCCGCCGTAGATGCTTGCACCCACCGCTCGGGTTCCGCTTCGAGAAATCTGGACACGTACACGTCTCACTCGCAACGTCGACCTCGTAGATGTTCCCTGACTCCGATTTCACCTCGTAGATTCCTCCCTTCTGTAGTAACGAGACATCCATCTCTTCGGTTCGAGCTCGCTTAGTGCGCGGCTCGAGTGTCTCTTGAGACGGGTCCTCGTCAATAGTGGGCTGTTGGCCAGCTTCAGTAGGTGTCGAAGCTGAAGGAGTGGGGTTCGATGCTACCACTCCACCATCGGGTGAATATACTCGCTCTTCGTGGTCTGTTTCGTCTCCGTTCTCTGTTTCGACGATGTCAGTGCGTTCGGTCATGATCTCAGTTGAATCGACGTGGCGAGTTCGCGCACGCCGTCGCCCTTCGACGGCGTGAAAAACCGGCTTTCAACGCACCAGGGTCTTCACTCGATTAGTTTCGACTGTGAGTGCTGCTCGGAGGTTAGCCGAAGCGTCACTCCCCGAGTGATCGAATAATCTCCTGAGCGGTGGAACTGATTCGACCGAGACGCTCTTGAATCGCCTCCGGATCATCGCCCTGCCATGCAGCGAGATAGAACGCTGAGCCATTCGTGTCGAGTCCGAAATACCGACCGACTATGTACGCGACGGCTTCTGCTTCGACCTCGCGTTTTGCCCGTTCGGGTTCATCTTCGATATCGAAGTGGAGCAGCGCATGGGCGTACTCGTGAATCAGCGTGACCGCGAGATCTGCTTGGTTCGACCGAGCCCTCGCCTCGACGACTGGCTGAAAGTCGTGTAGGCTCCGATACTTACAGACCCCTTTCGCGTCGCCATGCTCCCAGTCATCGGCATCGACGATGCGAACCGTCACACCGAGTTCATCAGCTGCATCTTTGAGCGCTGGCACTAGGTCGTTGGCGTCGCCCGTCGCCGCCGTCTCCAGTTCGGGAAGCGGTTCTCCTTCCGTCTGTGACACGTCGAAGACTGGTGCTGGTTTGAACCCGACGAGGCCTTTCGACCAGTCATCCGGCGACGTTTCGTCGTACTCACAACCGATGTTCTCGTGGTAGCTGGGCGAATTCTCACACTCGGGACATCGCTTGGTGATGATTGGTGCCCAGATCCAGATGGCCTGTTCGCCTTCCTGGACGTGCCGTTCGAAGTCGTTCCGCCATGTGTTGTAGCCTGCGACCTTCGTTGCCTCGGGACACTGGAGCTTGATGAGGAGCGTGTTTCGGTGCGAATAGTCGTGGAACCGACTCTGGACCTCCAGCCACTCTTGGAACTCCTCACTTGCTTGTGCATCGTCGACGTGGTCGACGAGGTCGTCGATCCACTCTTCGATAGTACTGTGCATCTCGTCGTGTCGGGTCTCGGTCTCCTCGAACGAGACCGACGAATCACTACTCGTAGCCATGGTTTTCAGAACTTGAATTATCGCAACTGCGCCGATTCAGATCGCGCCGCACCCCTTCGGGGCGCAAAAAACAGCTCGCTGCTCAGGCTGGCGGGAAGTAAACGCTTTGTTCGCCGACTAGCTCTTCGAGCTGGTTCTGCTGCCGATGCGTGAAGTAGCAGTCGTAGCTACAGTATCCACAGATCTCTCCCGTATCGTACTCTGCTACGAAGGGACCTCGTTCAGTCGTCCAAACGTTCACATCGCACTCAGTACACGCTGCACCTTCGATATCACTCGGTGACGGGCCGCGATACTCGAACTCGATGCTGTCTTCCTTCGTTGTCGATTCGGGCCATACGCCTCGTGCCTGCCAGAATTCTCGAACCTTCGCGAGACTACATCGGACCGTTTTTCGGATCGTCATGTGCTCGGCGTCGCGACCACTGTCGTCCCAGCCACCAGCTGTCCAGAATTCGCCGAACTGTGCGCCACGGTGAAGACCATTCCAGTCAAGACCGACGATATCTGCGGGTGGGTCTCCAGTCAGCGTGGGACGGGTGAGCTGCTTAATGACGTCCAGTTGTTTTGGCGGACTTCCTCCAAGTATGTGGACACGACGACCACGCCAATCGCTCGGCTCTGAGAACTCGTGAGCGAGTCGGTCGGCGTACCCCCGGGAGTACCCGACGACGAGGTCATCAGGGATCGCGTGAATCGCGCCACGGCATTTGGGGACGATGACGAGGTCCGATTCTGGGTAGCTTCCTTTGATCTCGCGAGCAGCAACGACGTATCGGTCCACCTCGTCGACGCCGTAGGCATCACCAATCACCCCGACCTGGGGCTCGTGCTCGAAAAAGCGCTCGACGTACCGATCAAGGTCTGGATTTCGAAAATCGTTATCGAGCATCCCGACAGGCAATTCGAGCGGTTTGAACTGCTGCTGTTGGTAGGTACAGTCCTCCCGAAATCCAGTGAGAAAACCGAGTCCGAGAGCGTCAAATGCGAACGGTACTCGATGGAGGAACGCTATTTGATCGGCCTGCCGAGCAGCTGCAATTTCACTGGCTGCGTTGCTGGTTGTCTTCGCTGTGAGTGCCATGATGAATCAACGCGGAACTCGCACCGCGCCCCCTCCTGGGGGAGAAAAACTGCTCCCGGCGGCTAGCTGTTAACCAACACCGGTTGTTACCGGATGAGTCATGTTGGTTAATCGGGCTGGTTCCCTGTAGGGCTGCTACGTTGTCGGCTCAGCAGGGACTCCTCGCAGATCTCTGTTCAGTACGGGTGGTAGCTCGGAGCGATATCCCCGGTCAGTACACTACTCTCGAAGGCGTCGCTTTCGCTGCCCTCGAGGTCGATGATTCGATAGACTGCATCACCGCTCCAGCTACACTCCTCGCTCGAACACACCGCACTAGCCAGGGCTCCGTTCTCTGTATCGAGATGGACGCTCTGGAGATCGAGCCGCTCGCTACAGAGTGGGCACGTCGCCGGAACTTGCGCATACCGGTAGCCCGTACTGATGTCGATGTCATCTTGCTCAGCGTCGATGCCACGAAGCCCTTCGACGAGATGGCCGACTCGTGAACGGAACTCGGTGAGAAGCGCGTTGCGGACTTGCTCGTCGACGGGGAGCTCGGCGCTATCGAGAGTGATCGTTATTCGATACGCTGACGTCTTGTTGGTTTCTTTCATTTGGTTCGCCTCTGGGGGTACGTTTGATTCCCCTGCACCCCTTTGGGGGAGAAAAACTATCCCCAGCTGTTACCCTCCGGCGTTAATGGGTGGTTCCACTCTCGAGAGTGGCAACGATATCGGAGAGATCGAATAGCCGGAGATCATCACGCTCGTCTGCAGCTTCCTCGACGGAGCGTTTGAACCCAGAGCGGCTGAACAAGGCGAATTCATACGTCGGCTCACCACCTCCGGTGGGTGTCCAATCGATTTGCTCCACGTCGTCTTCGAGGTCCGCAAGCACGTCATAGCCGAGGGGAGTGTTGGTAAATTTCGCTTCGCCTGCGATCAGCGTTGAGTCGTCAGTTGGTGCGACGACATCTACCTCCTGGCCCTTGTACCACCACTGGCTTGGCACCTGTGTGAGCTGGTAGTCTGCATAGAGCGCCGGGACCGCCTGATGACAGAGTGATTCGAACGTTTCGCTGACGAAGTCGGGCAATTCCGGTTCGATGAGATCCGCGTAGGCGTTCTCGCCGTAGAGTTCGTACTGCCCCCCGCGGCCGTAGAGATACCGGAAATAAAACCGGAATACGGGATCTCGAATCTTGTATCGAGTCCGCTTGCTGCGCGCCGGATCGGCGAGTGCCGGATGATGTTTCTCGATGATCTGGAGGGTTTCCAGCCGGTCGAAGTAGTACGACGTGTTGGTGCTCTCGATGCCGGCTCCCTGAGCGATCTCGTTTCGACTGCGGTTCCCGCTGGCCATCGACTCCAGAACCGAAAAATACGTGTTCACCTCGTTGAGCTCCATCTGGAGGACGGTTTCGGGCTCGTCGTGGAGTGGGCCATCCGGGTCGCACAGCAGCCGCGTGATGTTCTCTCCGAGGCTCTGTGATGGTTCGAGCGGGCTGAGATACCGGGGTGTGCCGCCGAAGACGCCATAGACGAACACCCGTTCTTCGGGATCGTACGTCGGCACGAACTCTTGGATGGAGCGAAACGGCAGCTGGGTGAGTTCGAGGCGGCCATTCGGTGTCTGGGACACCCGCCCGTAGAGTGGCGCACCGCCATCAAGGACGTGGGTATGAATCATGCCGATTGCAGAGCCTGTGAGTACGAGCGTTGCCTGACTCTCGTCGACAGCTGTATCCCACAGGTGTTGAATGACCGAGGGAAGTCCCTCGTTCGATTCGATGAGGTACGGGAATTCGTCGATGACGATGACTGCGTCTCTGTCGGTGAGGTACGTTAAGAGGGGTTCCCATTCCTCTTTGACGGCCGTGATGTCTGGATAGGTCGACGCTGCTGCCTCGACGAATCGCCTGAGCTGTGTCGTCGCTGTCCCTTGGACTGCCTGATAGTACACGGCATCGTCGTGGTCGGCAATCGATTGGCGGACAAGTTCGCTCTTGCCGATCTGGCGGCGCCCATAGATGATTGCGAGTTCTGCAGTGCCACTCTCATAGAGGGTCTGCAACCGATCGAGTTCATCGATACGATTGACGAACTGGTCCATACCTCCAGGTCGTGGCGGGAGATACATATGTGCTCCGAAGTTAGGAACCAGACTATAATAGTCTGAACTATAATATTCTGCTCCCTAATACGGCAGATCAATCATTCGATTCTTCATCTACTAAGGCTCTGACAGACCTCCCCAAAATGTTCCGTCAGCCGTCCTGTGAGCGGATTTCGCTGGCCCGCTGTTCAAGCCGGCGGAGGATCTGGACGCGCTGCTGATTCACGTTCTCGTAGGCGACGCAGGCTCGGAGTGTCTCCATGTTATGAATAGTCGCGATACCAGCGTTGATGAGTCGGGTGTTTGGTGGTTCAAGACGCTGTTCCGGTGTGAGACCGTCTGATTCGACGGATAGATTCGACGGGTCGCTCATTTTTGTTCGCCTCCGCTTTCTGGAGGCGACGATAAACAGCGGCCAGGCCACTCCCGGTCAAAGAAACCCTTGTCAGAACTCCAAGTCAGTTTGGACGGTAGTTCGCGTCAGTGTCGACGCTGTCGTACATGCGGCCGAGCATGTCGAGCGCCGACTGGAAGTGCGCGTAGTGCTCGTTTGCGAACGCCACGGTTTCTTTGAGTGGGATGACGGGCCGTCCGTCGACCATCTCGGCCTCGATCTGTGGCCGCGGCTTGAGTACCACCTGTATCGCACTATCGAGGTCGGCAGCGGGCAGGCGTTCTTCCGCAGTCGGGATTCCGAATCGATCGAAGAACGCCGTCCAGGCGTCGAGGTCGGGCTCGTGGACGGCGATGAACAGCGGATAGTCCTCTGGGTCGCGAGCGACCTGGTAGCCACCACGGGTCCAGACGTAGACCGCATCGATGCCAGTGTATGCATACTCCATCCCCGCGAACTGCGGGAGGACATACGCCTCCGTTATGGATGGCGGTGAGATGTTTGCTGACGCCGTCAGGAACTCGAGACCGGCGTCTCGGATTGTTTGATCGACGAGCTGGAGGCCATCATCGTACGTGACGTAATCTGCCCGTTCAAGCCGGTTCACGACGCGACGGATCGTCTCCCGGTTCTCGTCGATCTTCCGCGCGACACCGGAAATGGAATCACCTGAGTCGAGTGCGAGGATGACTTTGAGTTCCTTCTCACCGCACACTTCGTACATCCTATAGTTGCACAATTCTGTGCAACGGTCTAAAGAAGTACTATTCGTGTGGGTCGGCTGGCTGGATCTGGCGAGTGTCCTCAGCGAGGTCGTGGATATACTCGCGGAGGGTTTCCATGTCCTCGCGGGCGTCTTCGAGCGTCTTACCCTTCACCTTGGCCGTAATCTTGTCCTGATCGCGGGTGCCAGTACCGCGAGTGAGTTTGACGGTGAGTGAGACGCCGACATCGCTTCGCTCGACGTACTCGGTTGGTGCCTGACGCTCACGGTTCTGCGGCGATTCTGCGCTCTTACGAGGCTGCTGGGTGTGTTCTGACATAGATTGCTCTCTGTGATCGTTAGTTGACGGACAGTGCGACTGGATCGTCGACTATCTCACGAAGGGCTGCATCTATCTCTCGGCCGGTGAGTCGCCAGCAGCCGTCAGGTCCTGTACACTCTAGCTGGCTCACCACTTCGGTCTTGAACGCCTTGTACTCCGCAAGCGCCACCTCCTCATCGTCAGTGTAATCGAGCAGAAGGGCGAGTGCGAGTTGGGCCGGCCCGCTGCCACCATATCCCCATTCGAAGCCCGAAGGACTGTGATTCGCCACCTCCAGACTCCGCTCTGGCGTGAGCTGTTCTTGGTCCGATTGGTTCTCGACGATGGCGCGCCCTCGACGACGGTAACCGACGTAGATGACGTCGGGATCATCCGAGGTCCGTGACTGTACGTGCGAGCGTGGGTCGCTGATTCCACTCATAGGTTGGTTCGCGGGAGGCTCGTTCGATCACCCCCGCACCCCTCTCGGGGGTTCAAAAACAGAACGGGGCTGCGTTCGGCAACGTATTTGGCAGTTGCAACGTACTGTCCCCATAATTCGGGATGGCTGTACTGGACGATCTCTCAGGGTTCGAGTTCGAGGACGTGATAGAAGACGTCTTTCGCAATCTCGGATACGAGAACGTCCGTCAGGCCGACCGAACCGCCGACGAGGGTCGCGACGTCATCATGGAGGAGGTCGTCGACGGCACCCGGCGCGCGACCATCGTCGAGTGCAAGCACACGGGGACGGTCGGGCGGCCGGTCGTTCAGAAGCTCCACTCGGCGATCGCGACGTTCGACTTCGACGGCCCGAAACGCGGGATGGTCGTGACGACCGGCCGGTTTACGAATCCTGCCAAGGAGTACGCCCAGCGCCTCCAGCAGAACGACGACCCACACCCAATCGAGTTGCTCGACGGCGAGGACCTCCGGGAGATCGCCGACAAGATCGGCCTCGACCTCTACAACGGTCGCATCGAGATTCTCTGCGAAGAAACCCTACGCCCGTACGACCCGGCCGCCGACGTCGACGCGCCAGTCACGGAGGCGTTCCGCGACATCGAGAACATCGAGGCCGCCGACCTCCCAGAACCGCACTCATCGGTGACGTTCCGCCCGGTGGTCGCGGTCACCGCGGACACGAACGCCGTCTTCGAGACGTCGGTAGGCGTCATCCACCGGATCAACGACCGGACCCGATTCGTCGCCCACGCCGAGCTCGGACAGCTGCAGGTCGTCGACGAGGACGTCGCGACGCTGGTCACCGAGAACCTCCACGCGACGGTCGACCTCGATACCGAGCAGTTCGCGGAGGTATTCGACGACGTCGGGGAGAACCGGTTCGGCCAGACCCAGACCGAGTACAAGGAATGGGCCGTCGACCGCCTCCAGCAGCACCACACGACGACGGTGACCTATACCGGTGACAACAACGTCACGTACAACAAAAGCTGCGAGCCGAATCGCTCGGACATCTCAGTGCAGTCGATTGAGCCGGTGTACCTTCCCGAGGTTCGGCACACCACCGACATCCAGGAGTACACCTACCCCTACGAGTACTACGCGGCGGGCCCCTCCCGAGTGACCGCCGAGGACGGGATCCATCGGTGCGTCCATTGTGAGACCAGCGGCGTTGACGAGACGTACACCTACTGTCCGAACTGCGGGGCCATCGCCTGCAACAGTCACACCAAAACGGAGCGGCTGGAAGGCAAGCCGATCTGTACGGGCTGTGCGGTGACGGAACGGTTCGCGCTGAAGACGAAGTTTTTCTACGACGAACAGAACCTTGAGGCGTTCCGCGCGAAGTACGCCGCGATGCCGATCCACGAGAAGGTGATGGAGAATAAGCTCCTCACGGCTGGTGGGGTAGTTACTGTGGTTGTACTACTGCTTGGCACCCTCGCACTCAGAGGTGTAATCTAAGTACCGAGGTGTCGAATCGCTCACCGCTCGGCCCAGGTCCGACGGTATTCAATAAAGTCCCGAGGATGTTGATGCTCTCTCGCCCACTCTTTCGCTTCGCCGGGTGAGTCACACCGCTCAGCGGTTTCGCAGAGTGTACACTTCGCTGTTACCCTGATCACCACCACAGGATTCTCCGTTTCCGGCGGCTCATCCACGTAATCCATACTAAACCAATCGAACTTACCGTATAAAATTGATATTGCTCTCCGACGTTACGGTGCCTCAATCTGCTCTGAACGCCCACTCCTCATTCTAATACGAACCTGTGTTTCCTGTCCGTTTTATCGAGCAACGACTATTCTACAGGTATGGCTACCAATCAGGTCGAAGATGAGTGGACCGTAGAGTGGGTGACCCCCAAGCCGAACAGCGATGAATTCCTCGATAACTTGGTACTGTGCCCGAAACAAGCAGCTGAATACGGGGACGACCTCGTAATGGCTCTGCGTGTGGACGGTGAAATACTTCGAGAGCGAGGATTAGACCCCAAAGAACCGTTCGGCTGGAAAATCGAAAATGGTGAGATACTGATGAAACAAATCACTCGCCAAGCGTTTGAATGGGTCGCAGAAAGCGACCGAGAGGATTCACTCTATGCACAGGAGATACTGGATTCTCGAGCCCAACGGCGGATTCGTGGCTCTCAGTAGCAATCGGCCAATCTTCCTCCTTCAGCTGCGCGAGATCGCGAAGAACGCTCTCCGGGTAGCCGTCCGAATACCAGTACACCTGTGCGACCCGGTCCGCATCGTTTGGTGGAACGCGTGGCGGGCGAGATCCTCATCGCGCATGACCTCGTCGTCGGAGAGTTCGTCGAGGGCTTCCTTCACCCGCTCGAGATTGGGATTGAATTCCTCTGTCGTCGCTTTCCACCCCACGGTCGAGCAGGTCTTGGCCGTCGTCAGAGTCGACAGGGACTGCGGGGGGAGGTTACCCCTCACAGATCTATATGGAAGATTCGAGGCAGCCTTCAGACAGGGGAGGATGTAAACTGCTATCGCCCCGGGCTATCTAAGCTGGTCACTACGAATGCTCGTTCTTTTCGACTTCCGTGACGATCACGTCCCAGTCAGGATGTTCGACCCCATTCCGGCATTCAAATCCACCTTCCACATCGATTCCACTCTCGTATGCCCTGCGAAGGAGTGCTTTCAACTCCGCGTTCAATTCCTCCTTCGACGTAAGCGAGGCCTCTTCAGACGTCATCTTCCCTCGCCCCTTTCGTATTTTCCGCTGTGAGCTCGTGTTCTGGTGTGATGGCGACCACACCGTAGCTGTGTACGGTTATCGCGTGCCCCTCGTGCGTGAACGTAACGTGGGTATCTCCGTTCGCCCCGTTGCGAACTCGGACGAGCAAATCTAACTCTTCGGGGTCAACAGTGGAATGGAGCGGGGTCAGATCAACCGGATCAGTGTCTCTTACATCTGCCAGCGTTGCGATAACAGCCATACTCGCAGGTGTCCTCGCTTGATCGAACTGGGTGCGAACAGTCCCAGATTCCTGAGCGTACTCAACCGCTTCGACTCCAACCCCAGATATCTTCTCCTCCATCTAGCCTGATTCTAGCCGTCTGAGTCGGTTCAACAGAGGTACTGATAATACAGCAGGTTTAAGAGGAATAACCGAACGGTCACGACGAACTGCTGAGTGTCGCTCCAATGAGGCGTCGATGTCCCCGACGGAGTCGTGACGATAGTGACTGCTGGGTGATACCGAGCTCGTCGGCAATCTCTTCGAGCGACGCCTCGCGTGGGGAGTCGAAGTAGCCCCGTTCGTAGGCTAGTACCAGTGCCTCGCGTTGGGTCTCGGTCAACTCGTAGCCCTCTCCCTGGATCGGAAGCACGGCGTGGACGGCGGTGATCGCTATCGGGATGTCGTTTTCCTGGCAGTACTCTCGAAACTCAGCGAGTGTCTCCTGACTCTCACCGCGCACCTCGAACCGCCATTCCTCTTTCGTTCCAATCCCGGAGAGCACGACGACGTTGGCCTTGGCAAGCGCACTCAGGATGCCGAAGTACTCTTGCTCCCACTCGGCACGCATGAGATACTCGTCTTCGACGCTATCGACCAGTCGGATATTGCTCACGCCGGCGTGTTGTTCGAACGCAGCTTCGATGTCCTCCGCTTCTGCACCGCGTACCCAGAAGTACGGAATAATCAGCGTCTCGTGTGGAATCAGTCGCTCCAGTTCGATTGTCACACTCGGCAAATTCTCGAACACACTCCCCAGCGGAAACTCCGCTGCCGGACTCGTAAACTCCATCACAGTCGCCATGCGGAAGCCTTCGTCTGGCAGACGAATAACCGATATGGGTGGTGAGCCATGGCTTCGAGACGAGTCAACGCATCGTTGATGGCCGAGATGGTGTGCGCTGCGAGCGGGGTGTCCCTCTGGCACCAGGGCGGCCATGGTGCACCATGTCTTCTCCTTTTGTACGACCGAGCAATCTAGTCCTACAAGCGAGTATGAGTGTGATAACGGAGGTTCGCATCCCATCCGACGATTTTGAACTCGGACAAATCCTCAGTCTAGAGCAAGCCTCGGCCATCGAACTGGAAACGCTCGTCCCGAGTGGGGACGTGACCGTGCCGCTCTTCTGGGTCTACGAACCGGTCGAAAACGGCTTTCTCGAGGCCGTCGAACGCTATCCAACTGTCAACAGCGTCACAGAGATGGACGTGTTCGACGACAGGACGCTAATCAGGCTCGACTGGGATGCGAGCCAGGACCACCTTTTTCAGTGCATCTTGGAACACGACGGGCAGATACTGGGTGCGACTGGATCGTCGGAAGGGTGGAATTTCGAGATACGGTTCTCAGACCGCGAAGCATTGAGTCAGTGCCAGGACTGTTGTGAGGCCGCGCACATCTCCCTGGAGCTAACCCGTATATACAACCCGACGGACCCTGAGGCCGGTCCGTGGTACGGCATGAGTGAGCCCCAACGAGAAGCGTTGACGCTTGCCATTCGAAGGGGATACTACGACATTCCGCGAGGCTGTACGACCGCGGAGTTAGCTGTCGAGCTCGGGATTTCCGATCAAGCAGTGACGGAGCGACTGCGTCGTGCCATAGGGACGTTCGGGAGGTACGCACTTCTCACGCCCGAGTCAGCAGCGGAAATGGACTGACTGTTTCCATTATACACCATGGGACAGAGCCAGGCAGATGGGCCTACGCTATGTGAGTATGGATGAGAGTCGAGAGCTGGGGACACGTGATATACAGTCAATTGATGAGGGTACTGGTTCTTCGGGGAGTGAGAAATCGCTCTCCCCCGATACGATTCTGTCAGCAGTAGCGAACGAACACCGACGCGCCACCCTCAACGCGTTGGACAACGCTTCTGAGAAGACACTGGAATACGATGTGCTCGTAGATCGCGTTGCAGACCGGGTTCGGGACGAAGATGCGAACCTGGAGTCAGACGAACACCGACAACGCGTCCGAATCGCACTTCACCATACCCATCTTCCAAAACTGGAGGAGGCACGGATAATCGACTACGAGGCTGAAACGGGGAACGTCCAGTTTGTTGGTGGTGAATTGGAACGAGATCTCCTGACCCTGGTCGAACCGCACGTCGTCCACGAGTGAAAAGCGGGTGTGATTGCAGATGAGTAGCTCTATTTTCAAATCCAGCACTTATCGGATCTGTTGGTATTTCTCGACAAGTGATGAAGAGTAGATCCATTCACCGAGCCGATGCGACTCAGTCTGGTCAGTTTGGGATCGTGTTTCTTGACTTTCCGCCAACTCTTGATTCACTATGCTGTTCATATCATTTACATAGATTCTCAAATCTAGGCATGTCCATCCGGAAATCTCAGACCCATCATCGAGAAATCTGTCTGGCCCCTTCAGGGACAGAAACAGTGGGGACACGGGCACGGAAACAATAAAGAACGGCCCTTTAAAGGAGTACATGGCTAAAAAGAGCGGGTCGCCACAGCAGTCTTCGGACAGAAATGCACTAACGATCTTCGCAGTGGTAAGCACGGCGCTTGCCGTACTGCTCGTCTTCACGTATTTGCAATACGTCTTGCTCGCGATTGTGCTCGCATACGTTCTTGCACCCGTCCAACGGAGACTTGAGCAACGGCTGAGCTCGGCGACGGCAGCGGTCGCCACTATCGCAATGTCGGTGGTCGCATTTTTCATTCCAGTTGTATACATCCTCGCTATCGCATTTCAGCAGGGCCTGGCGCTCCTCACCGCAATCCAGGAGGGAGCATTCAGCCCCGACCGTATCCAGGGCCAACTCGAAACCATCGGATTCGTCGTCGACCTCGACCTGTTGTACGCGACCTATCAAGAACCGATTGCGCAGACCGCGCAGCGACTCGCCACTGGCACACTATCCGTTATCGGCGGCCTCCCGGGCGTGCTGATTGGGCTCACCGTGACAGGCTTCGTCCTCTTCGCACTGTTACGCGACGGCGACCGGTTCGTCGCGTGGCTGGAATCGGTTGTCCCCGTCGACGATCGTGTACAGCGAGAACTGTTCGTAGAACTCGACCACCTCATGTGGGCTTCCGTCGTGGGTAACGTCGCTGTCGCGGGCATCCAGGCCGTGCTGTTGGGGATTGGACTAGCGCTCGTTGGTATGTCCGGGGTCGTCTTCCTGACCGTCGCGACCTTCATCCTCACGCTGCTACCACTAATCGGCGCGTTCGGTATCTGGGTGCCGGTTTCGGTCTATCTTCTGCTGGTCGGACGGCCCGTGGCAGCGAGTGCGATACTGGTGTATGGTTCGATAATTAGCGTCTCCGACGTCTACCTTCGGCCAGTAATCATCGGTCGAAGCGGGGCGATCAATGCGGCGACCATCGTGGTGGGAATTTTCGGCGGACTCGTCGTATTTGGAGCGATTGGCCTGTTCATCGGCCCCGTGGTCCTCGGGGGTGCGAAAATCATACTCGACCTGTTTGCCCGGGAGAACGCGCAACCGATCACCGACTAATTGCAACCGTCTCCGTCATCCATTTTCACCGTGGTGTGAGAATCGATACGTCCCCATTCATGACATCCTCACTCACCGTAAACGGCGGGATTATCTTGCTGTTACAGGATAACCAGTTTCTCTCACGTCGACGTCTCTTCACTGGATAGCACTCCGGCTGCAAGAACAGGGGTGGGACAGGCATAACCGTCCAGCGCCCCTCCTAGTAGAGAGTTACACCATGGATATCTCCGAGATCCTTTCGACGAAGTTCACGGAGTTCGACATCGGCACACCGCTTTCGAAGGTCGCCGGGGCGTTCGAGAACCAGGAACTCGATGCCGTCGTCGTGACGGACGGCGACGAGTATCGCGGTGTCGTCAGTCGTCGACAGCTGGCTTCCTCGTCTAACCAGCCGTCTGCGAAGGTCGGCTCACAGGTACAGCACGTTCCGACGGTCGACCGCACCGAGGACGTCCGCGAGGTCGCGCGGCTCATGATTGGCAGCGACGCCAAAACGCTCCCCGTACTCGACGCCGACGACCGGGTCATCGGGGTGGTGACCGGCGATGCGGTCCTCGAGGCCGTCCGTCCGTTTCTTGACGCGGCGACCGTGGACGACGCCTACACGGCGGAATTGATCAGTGCGACGCCCGAAACCACGATCGGGAAAGCGCTCAATATGCTCCGAGAAGCGGGCATCGCCCATCTCCCGGTCGTCGACGGCGAGGACCTTGTGGGTATGCTGAGTCTGCATGACGTTATCGAATTCACGACGCGGGGCGGCAGCAAGAGCCAGGGCGGTTCGTCGAGTGGTTTCGGTGGCCGCGGTGGCGGGGGGCAGAACCGTGGCGGGTTCGGCGCGCGAGAGGGCGATGCCGACCGGATGCTCGACCTGCCGGTACGGAACCTGATGTCCGACGCAGCTTCGACGGTCGAGCGGAGCGCACCGCTCGACGAGGTCGTTGAGACGATGTTCGAACAGGAGATCTCCTCGCTCGTCGTCATGGCCGATGACACCGACAACCCGGTCGGTATCATCACAAAGACGGACGTCATCGAGGCGCTCACCTGGGAGCGTGACGACCGGAACGCCGTGCAGGTGTTCGGCCTCGACCTATTGGAGGGGATGGACTACGATGATGTCTCCGCGCTGATCGAGAGTATGACCTCAAAGTACGGCGAGATGAGCGTGATCAAGGCCAGCATCGAACTGCAGGAGCACAAGGAGCAAAGTCGGGGAGTGCCACTGGTGCTCGCACGAATCCGACTGGTCACCGACCGCGGCTACTTCACGGCCGATGGCGAGGGATACGGTGCCTCTCACGCACTTCGACTCGCCGCGAACGCGGTCGAACGCCAGCTGCTCAAAGGGAAGACCTACGGCCAGTCGAAGAAGCATTCAGACACTGACGAGCAGGCACAGCTCTACGGCTGGTGGCTCGGGGGCAAATAGTGCCAATGGGGGTGAACACGCTGATACGACTACCCCCCGAATGAACGAACGATGTCGACGCACCGCCATGGAACGCAGTCATTCATCGACTTCATGCAGACGTACCTCCAGGATCATCCTAAACGCTGCAAAGAGTGTGGAAACGTCGCCCGCGCCCGGTCGGAATGGCGCATCGAAAAACGTGATGAGGATGGTCTCCACTTCGTACATACTTGCCCACGGTGTGGCGCGGAGAACGACGTGTTTCTCAACCTTGCCCCAGAACACGAGCGATCTCGGCGGTAGGAAGGGCTATGTGCAGCCTCTCACTTAATATCGATTCAGACATTCCGGATTCGTATACGTCACGTCGATTCCCGAAATTCATGCGATGCGAGACTGGGTAATCGTATGCAAGAATTCACGATCGATGTCCAACAGCAGATAGCTGCCTCGGAGACACCAAGTGCGGAGTTCCAGGCACTACCGTGGACACGACAACGAGTCGTATTCTTCCAGCTACCCGAGTCGATCCAGCGAGACGTACTCGATGACATGGATCGTCAGGAGGTACGGCGATTCGTCCGCCGACTTGATCCCGACGATGCGACCGACGTGGTTGGATTACTCGACGAGGACACTCAGGAAGCCGTGCTCAGTCAGCTCGATACCGACCGAAGGGAGCGGATCGAGTTTCTCTTGAAGTTCAGTCCGGACAGCGCGGCCGGTATGATGGATCTCGACTACGTCACCGTCGACAAGGACCGGGAGTTCGAGGAGGTAGCACGGCTCGTCCGACGCCACGAGGCCCGAACGGGACGCTTCCCGACCGTCTTCGTCACCGATGGCGACGAGGTGTTGGGGGAGTTACCTGGCCATACCCTGGCCCTGGTTGGCCACGGGTCGGCGGTCATCACCGAGTATCTTCGCCCCGCTCCCACGGTTCGATACAAACAGCCCGACTCGGAGGTCATCGAGGTGTTCAGGGCCAATCCTCAGAGTAAAATCGTCGTCCTCGACGAAGACGACAGCATTCTCGGAGTCATCTATGCGGACGACCTCTTACAGGCTATTGAGGAAGAGGCCGGCCAGACGCTCTATGAGTTCACTGGTGTCGACGAGCAGGAGAGCGTTCTCGATGGCGCCTTCGAGAAGGTTCGCCGGCGGTACAAGTGGCTCATCATCAACCTCGGGACTGCCTTTCTCGCGGCGGCGACTGTCGGATTATTCGAAGACACGATCGCGGCGTTGACGCTGCTGGCGATCTACATGCCGGTCGTCGCCGGAATGGGTGGGAACGCCGGCACGCAGTCGATGGCCGTGACGGTGCGCGGAATCGCACTAGAGCAAATCTCGCTTCGAACTGGGAGACGCGCCATCGGCAACGAGGTGCTTGCGGGGGGTGCAAACGGTGTGATTACCGGTAGTATCGTGGCCGTCATCGCCACCCTGTTTAACCAGAGCCCGCTGTTGGGACTAGTCATCGGCATCGCGATGGTCCTGAACCTCGTCATCGCCGGGTTCTTCGGCGCACTCGTCCCGCTCCTACTGGACCGGCTTGGCTACGATCCGGCAACCTCTGCGACCATCTTCATCACGACCGCAACTGACGTCCTCGGATTCTTCATATTTCTCGGACTGGCCCAGGTTGTTCTTCTCTGAACTGACTATTAGTGATATTAGTTCGTACCGGTGGTCTAGCACCTATGCAAGTGGGAATCGGCACATGAACTCCTCCTGAGACGATGACACTCTGGTACTCCGTGGAGACCGCACACGACCAAAAAGAGCTCGGAAGGGCGCAAACAGAGTAGACAAAAGTATCAACACGCCCACCCTCACCAACGAACTACCAGAATAGAATTCTGCACATTGCGAGCCGATTCGTTACCGATGTATCAGTCCCAGTATTCGACTTCGAACATCATCAGCAGAGTCGTACGTTTGGTTATCGGTGGAAGCGAGCACTTCCCCTAGGGATTCCGTCCCTCCCTGTGATTCGATTTCGTAGTCGCCATAGGCCTCGACCAATTCATCCGTCGTGATGGGATAACCCTGGGTTTCGAGTGCTTCATCGAGATCACCAAGTCGCTCACCAGGGTCACCGCTCATTGCTCGGTCTTCATGGGTGCGGTCACGTACCTCTTCTACCTCTCGCTCTGGCTGCTGTCGCTGTTCATCGTCTCGGCTCTGTTTGTCGTCTGGCATCCTTTCTACTAGGCGTCCGGTTCGGATAACTGTGTGGACGCTCGTCGGCGGGAACACAGCGGGGACATCTCGTATGGGTAGCAGTTTATCGAACATCCTCAATGGCCTTCGCCAATGGAGATGAACGATCTCAATGAAAAGCGGCCGACGGTGCCAGTTGATGAATTATGGGTGTACAATTAGAGTGCTCGAGCACGCTGTGAACGGGTAGTTCGACGCATATGCAGGCGAACAGCCAGTGAACGAGTAAGTTACGAGTGCCATTCGAGCAGTCGTTTCTCTTCCAACTTGTGGAAAGAAGAGGCTATCGTGTAAACCAACTACCTGTCAATGAGAACCTAAACCTGTGCCGGGGCCTAACTCTGCGTTTGACGGGCGAACTCGTGGAGTTGCTCTTCGATGAGCGTCGCGACGCGCTCGCTATACTGCCAGAGTGCTGCGTTAAGTCGCTCTTCGGTCTCGTCGTCGAGATCGTCGGCTCCGCGAAGGACGGAATCTTTGGTGATCTGTGGGTGGTACACACAGACCACTCCGAGTGAGGTATCCGAACTTGAGGTCCCTGCCGTGTGAATTCCATACTGGTCGGTTCCCCAGACACCATCGCCGCCCTCCCGTTCCAGTTCGGAGTCGATCGCATCGAGCAGTTGCACCTCTTCTGAGGAGAGGAGGCGATCGTCACCCTCGAACAGTTCAGCGTACGCCTCCATTCGGGCACTTCTCGTCCACTGGTCCAACTGGGAACGCGCCCGAAGAACGAGTTGTCGTTCGTCTGGAAACTCGGCCATGGTTCTAGAAGGGGAGCAAGGCGAATGAACGTTTGCACAACGTCTACGATGGTAGGTGTGTCAGTGGCCGCGGTGTACTATAGTAGCCTCTATTACGGGCAGAGCGTTCAAGCGGATTCTCCACATAAATCGAACAACTCGGTGAGTGAATTATCATAGAATCCAACGGCGGCCAAGCGGAGTATGCCACAATCCCAGAAACTGTCGACATCCTCAGATATACCACGGAGAGTTTAAGTCTCTCATTCAACCGGTGGGACGAACCATATGTAACCGGGTCGAGTCTCTATTTTATTGTCGTCGCTGACATCGATTTCGGTAGATACACCGATCCGCTGGGAGACAACACGTGGCCCGTCGACCAGTGTCGATCAGTCGCCATTTCATCCAATGAGTTCATCGACGCAGCCCGCAACGTGGCATTCAACCGCGATGGGGCAGTCGTTATTGCTGCGGATCGGACGATCCAAGAACAAATGGTTCGCGTTCGGACTCCAAACATTACTGAAGTGGACGAAGAGCCACCCATCGCCTCTGCCGATTGGATGGGAACCAAACATCTCAGCGCGTTAGAAGTGTCCCTCCGAGAAGAGGTCCTTGCCAGTGTTACGCTGAGCGAAGAGAACGGTCATATGACAGTATTTCGCGATGGAAAATATGACGACTTCGAACGTGAGGAACTTGGGGGACGCTGGCGGACTGCAGACTGAGGTTGCGTGTCTCTCCTGATGACGGCTGTTCTGCGAGCTCAGTTCTCGAATGCATCGTCGTATTGTTCGTAGGTGATCGTCAGTTTGCCTGCTGTTGGACGTTTCGTTGCATCTCGGAGCGTTTCGAACGATTCGAGGAGTTCGCTTGTGTCTGTTGAGTCCTCCCGGCCGCTCAATGACTCTTCTCGAATCGTATCGTATACTTGCTCCAGGATGCGTCGAGCGGCATACGAATCGGTCTTTGAGTCTATCTCGAAGGACGCTTCGTAACGAGACATACTCGGATGTCGGTCTCCACGAGGTTAACAGCCGTCATGGTTCAGCGGGGGTCGTGTCATCGTCGCCGTCCAAGATGATTCTCGTCCCCTCGAACTCGCCGGTTCGAACAGCGGTGAGGATGCACTCAGGATCGGTTCCATCGATAACCACTGTTTCGCAGTGTGCACGTTGGATCATCTTCGCGGCGAGAAGGTCGATCGGTACACTACTCCCTGCAGTACTGTCCATATCGAGGATGAGGGTAATGAGTTGGCTCGCCCGTAACTCGTCGAATGGTTCTGCGTCTGGGTGAGTGTGAGGATCTGCGCTATGGACGCCAGGCACGTTCGTCGCATAGATCAGAAGTTCTGCGTTGACGTACTCAGCAAGGAGTGCGCTCACCGCGTCAGTAGTTTGACCGGGTGCTGTTCCACCCATGACGACGATGTCGCCGCAGCGGAGCGCTCTGCCCGCCGCTTCGTAATCTTTTGATGGCGTCAAGACGGCGTCGTCGCCAATTGCCGCGATGAGAAGTCGGGCATTTAGCCGAGTAACCCCAATGCCGAGGTGATCCAACTCGAGCTCGTTCGCACAGAGAGCTCGTCCCACATCGATAAATTCACGCGCAGGAGACCCGCCCCCGGTGACGACACAGACGTCGTGCTCCTCGGCGAGTGTTGTGATGACGGCTGCGTACTCTCGAAACTGCTCTGGGTCAAGCGTTGGCACGAGGATGTTCCCGCCGAGTGAGAGTACGATGCGCATGATGGTCTCTAGACTGTAGGACAGCGTCAAACAACAATCTAGCACCCCTTGATGACTCGCCACATTATGGACGTAGTCCGCCCACTCTCGTTCATGGCAGCGATTGTCTATCAAGGTATGGACGACACCATTTCGGAAGAGATCAACGATGAGAAACGGAGCTATCGAGAGGACCACTGGCAGATTCACCACGGCGATGACAAGTACACGTACATCCCCAGAAAACGTGTCTATACAGTGAAGATGACCGACCCGAACTTCACGATGGACGAATAGATCACACGGTCAAGAGAACGTGCTGGAACCAGCGTCAACGGAATTCACGACCGCTCAGGGGTCGTCTTTTACTGCTGAGTCAGCACATCCGCGTCAAACACGGACACCCCAGAAGAACGCAATCCCGAGGACCGTTACGATCGAGAGCAGGAACTGTAACGGCGCGCCGACGCGAAGGAAGTCCGAGAACGTGTAGCCACCGGGCCCGTAGACGAAGAGATTCGTCTGGTACCCCACGGGCGTCATGAACGCCGTCGAGGCGGCGAAGGTCACGGCGAGGACGAACGCGAACGCGTTCGCGCCGATCGACTGGGCCGCACTGGCAGCTACTGGGATCATCAACACGACGCTCGCGTTGTTACTGATGACGCTCGTCAACAGTCCAGTCGCAACATAGAACACCCACAGGACACCGATCGCTGGCAAGAACGCCGCAGTCGAGGCGACAGCATTGCCCAGCAGCGCCGCCGCCCCTGTCTGTTGCAGTGCAATACCGAGAGGGATGACGCCGGCGAGCAGGAAGATCACGTTCCACTCGACGGAGGAGTAGAGTTCAGTCGGTTTCAGGACGCCGGTGAAGACCATTGCCACGACCCCTGCTAATGCAGAAACGACAATCGGCAGGATGTTCAGTGCCGGGAGCGCGACGACACCGGCGATGATGCCCACTGCGAAGGGGATCTTCTCGCTCCGGTAGGTCACCTCGTCGAACTCATGGGCGACGATGAAGTCCTCGTTCTCGACGAGGCGGGTGAGACTGTCCGGCGGTGCCTGCACCAGGAGCGTGTCACCGACTCTGATACGGACGTCCTCGAACCGGTCTCGGACGACGTCGCCACGAGTTCGAAAGGCGAGGACGTTCGCGTCGTAGCGCTGTCGGAACGTCGAACTCGCGAGGGTCTCGCCGACGAGGAACGACCCCGACGGGATAACGATCTCGACGAGGACGGGTTCCTCCTCGTCCGGCTGGAGTTCATCTTCGCTTCGGGGACTTCCCGACAGTGTGAGCCCTTCCGTGTCAATGATGCGTTCGAGCGTCTCCCGGTTCGTCCTGAGCCGGAGTGTGTCGCTCTCGCGGATCTCCTTGCGAGCGAGCGGTTCGGAAAACCGCTCGCCGTATCGGATCAGCTGTAACACGTCGATGTCGAGTTCGTCATCGCCCAGAGCCTCCCCGACCGTCTGCCCGATCAACGACGAATTCGCCGGAACGACGACGTCTGCGAGGTACTCCTGGATGGCGTACTCCTCGACGAGGTCCTCGTCGGCCGGGATTCGTTCGGGAAGGAGTCGAACACCGACCGTCATGAGGTACACCGCGCCGACCGCAAAGACGATCACACCGAGTTTGGTGAACTCGAACATTCCGAACGCGTGCAACCCAAGTTCGGGCGATTCCGCACCGAGCTGGGCTGCGATGTCACTTGCGAGAATGTTCGTCGACGTCCCGATGAGCGTGAGCGTCCCGCCGAGCATCGAGGCGAACGACAGTGGGATGAGCAGCTTCGACGGTGAGGTCTTCCCGTTGTGGGCGAGGTCGTTGATGACCGGAACCAGAATTGCGACGACTGGCGTATTGTTGATGAACCCTGAGATCGGTCCGGAGACACCGACCGTCGCGGCAAGTTGCTTGCGCCGATCGGTTCCCGCGAACGCAGCCATCTTCCGGCCGACCAACTGCACGATGCCGGTTCGATTGATTCCCGTACTCAGGATAAGCATCGCAAGGACGGTTATCGTGGCGGGATTGGCGAATCCCGAAATGCCCTCACGCGGGGAGATTTGTGTCCACGGTTCGAGCACCATCAACAGGACCATCAACAGGATGGCGGTGACGTCGATCGGGAACCATTCGGTCGCAAAGAGAACGAGTGCGAGGAGAATGAGTGCGAAGACGACGAGCATCTCGGCCGTTACTGGCGTCGAGGCCAGACCTTGGACTGCCAGAGAAACTGAAGAGAAGGACATACTAAGAGAAGATGCCACCGACGGAAAAGAACTGGTATAATCTCTAATTGGGTGGCTGAGTGGTACCCCTGCCAGAGAAACGGGCCGCATATTCGAGCCTCCGGTAGAACGCGAAACACTCACCAGAAAGGCCTCACTATTCGACTTTACGATCTTTTTCCGTTTTCCGACGAGTGGCTTCCGAAGAGCCAACTCATAATGGCTGTGCAGCGGAGTGAGTAAACCTGTGGGTGGACTTATCCGTGCAGGCGATGAAGTATCACAGTATGCCTGAAGAAGTCCTGTTCAACTCCGAGAGCGCCCAGACCCGAGAAGAAATCGCGTCGTATCTTCGTAGTGTCGCTGACAAACTCGACCAAGGAGAGGCGGTCACGCTGAAATCCGGTTCCGAGTCCGTGACGATGGAGCCGCCAGCCCGTCCGACGTTTGAGGTCAAAGCCGAACGCGAGGGGCCGACGGACGGCCCCGGTGAACTGAGTATCGAGTTCGAACTCGAATGGGACGAGAATGGTAATGGGGAGGACGGTGGGGGTGGCCAGTTGGAGATCGAGTGATCGATTCGCGTGTCCAGATACGCCGGTTTCAGGGCGCATTTTGCGGAATGGTGGCGAACGCGGATGTGACTGATGCTAAGGACATTCGGCAGAAAGTATCTCCGAGTTTTGCCTCTGATGGGAGATAGGAATTCTTGCTGGTTGGCACAGCCATCGGCGTACCTGTTCGATTTAGAGAGCGGATACTTTGCACCGCAAGAACAGGCCACGTCGTAAACCACGATATCCCAACGGTGGTCGGGAATCCTCGCCCTTCAGGGCGAGGAGGATGCCAATCAGCGCTCGGCGCCGTATACGATTCGCGAGGGCGCTTCATACCCGCAGTCGTGACAGTCGAACCAGCGCTGTACTTTCGCGCCGTCAGCTGCTTTCTCACCGACGAGGACGTCGTCGTTCGGACACTCGGGACAACTCAGTTCGGGCGCTGGCCGTTCGCGGAGCTCTTCACGGAACGATTTCGCGTCTTTTGTCTCGTACCCCCGCGACCAGACGGGGTACCCGTCGGCGAGGATCGCCCCACGCCACTTGTAGGCGTACGAGTCTGGAGTTCTGTGTAGAACCGCTCTCGCTCCGGTCTCAGCGTTCCGGTACTTGAGTGTGGGCGTCCGGCTCTCCCGTCGCCAGTTAGTGATTCGAGGCATAGTCGATCAGAAGTGGACGTCCGCGGGCACGATCCAAAGATCCTCACTTTCCTCGAGGAGTCGATCCAACTGCTCGCGATGCCGGATGCCGTTCGCGTACTCGTTGTAGAGGAAGATTGTCGGTCCGTCGTACGCGCCGACCTGGTGGAACGCGTGCCGAGCAAGGTTCTCATCGCGCATGATCTCCTCGCTGGAGAGCTCGTTAAGTGCCTCTCTCACTTGGTCGAGATTCCGCTCGAACTCCGCTTTCGTTGCTTCCCAACCACGATCAAGCAGTTCTTGTCCTTTCTCGGAATCAACGGTCGCCGCAATCGGGAGATCGCCCCATCGCGCTTTGCCCGCAACGGTTGTGTCCTCGTCGTCGAAGGTGACGAAGTAGTCAAACACAGCGCAGGCGTGTGGATCGGCGCCGACCAATCGCTCGAACACCGCCTTTCCGGTGGATAGCGCTTCGTTTTCTGTCGATGCCTCTACCAGCGCGTAAATTACCATGTGCATCTCGAACACCTCGAAGCGCCGACGCACCGGGGCACATCGTTCGCTCACCCCGTGCTGCGCCGGCACCCATCGCCGGCGCACAAAAACCACTCTCGGCACTTCCCTCTCTCAGGGGTCGTCCGCACGTTCGACGGTGATGGTTAGATTCCCTGATTCGTAGTTGGTCTCGAATGCGACCGAGAACCCATCCGACTCGTACGCCGCGTGGTAGGCTCGATGCAGTTCGAGCGAGCCGGTTGCCTTGAAATGGAAGAATGCGGCTGCGGTGTAGGGCTTGCTGGCGGTCTCAATCTGGGTCTCCACCGAGGCTGGGAGTGCGATCTGTGGTGTGCCGGTGTCAATACTGGCTGCGAACTCACGTGCTTCGTCGACGGTCGCTTGTGAGTGCGCTGGCGTTTGGCCCGTCAGCACGTTCACCGGTGTCTCCGTCTCGTCGGTGAATAGGACGTCTTCGAAGGTGTGCGTTCCCAAGATTGCCTTGGGGTTCAACTCGCAGTCGTGAAACGGATCGTCGGCTGGTTGCTCGGTCATGGAATCACGAGCCCACGTAGGGGCTCACCCATTCCTGCCCCTGAAAAAACAGCAGTTGCCACGAAGCAGACCGACCTAGGAGTGGTTCAGGCTCGCCTTCTCGAAGGGTGATTCCCCAGTCCGAATGAGTAGCTCCTGTCGGTCTCCGACCCGCTCAGCGAGCTTCCGTTTCAGATACTGCCTCGCCGTCGACGGCGTGAAGACGCCTTTGTCGAGCATGTCGCCGACGACGTCTTTGAGGGCCGCGAACTGTCCCTGCAGGTGACCGTCGCCGACCGGTTCGCCGTCGTACCAGCGCACCGTCGCGAGCGCGCCGTTCCCGACGGTCTCTCCCTGTTCGACTGTCTCCGAGTCGTACTGCAGCCCGAACCACAGCATCCGGTACGCGGTCACCTCGAACGTGGTCGACACCACAAAGAACGCCTCGTGGTGGAGATAGTCGAGGTGGTCAGCGACGATCTCGTCGAGGGTGACTCCGGTGGCACGGGGCTTCGGCTCGACGACCGTCGACGGTCGATCCTCGCCGGCGAGGTAGCCGTCGACGGCATCTGCCTCGAGGCCACCGGCCAGTTCTGCAAGGAACTGTTTCGCCCACTTGGAATCGGTGTCCTCGCCACCGAACGGCGACTCAGCCGAGATTCGGTGTTTGAGCTTCAGGTTCGCTGCGCCCCAGTGGCTGTAGTGGAGCGTGTACTGTCCGTCTGTGCATTCGTACGCAACAAGTGCGCGGTGTCCCATGATTCAACCACCTCACGAGGCGATGCTTGTGCTGTGTCGCCCCGCACCCCTCCTGGGGGAGAACAACGCTACACGTCGATCAGATCGAGGGAACTGAGATCCGCGTAGAGGACTTCGCCGTCGCGGATGACGTACCGCTTTGCGAGGACTGGGAACCGACATTTCGTGAACCCGGCTGTCTGGATGTCGAGTTCTTCGTTAGGCTCGAGATAGCCGGCGAGTGTTCGGAGGAACTCGTGCGTCACAAGACCACCTTCGTAGTCAGGAAGGCCGTCTTCACGCGCTTCGTAGACCTCGAAGGCGTCGTATCCCCAGATGATGAGCTCTCCTTCTTCATCCACCTCCCAATTCAGGGTCCCGAAGCAATGTGCTTCGCAGAGCTGGCGGACTGCCTGTGCATCCGTTACGACTGCGCCGGTCGATGTCGTCGCTGCTTGGAGCGTTGCCATTGGTCGTACTCGAGGGCGTTTTCCTGCCCCCACACCCCTTTGGGGATAATAAACTGACCGCGAGAGTGGCTGTATCGGTGGTGTGCGACTAAGTCTTCGCTCAGGAGTCGAGCGTGACGTTCGCTTCCGCCGAAGCACCTGGCTGGGTGAGCAGTCCCACCTGTTCCAGAACCATCGTAGCTTTCTCAATTCGCTCTTGGTCTGGCGAGTCCAGTTGCTCGGTATCGATGCTGTTGAGGTTGCTGAGCGCGCGATGCAGCCGGTAGCCAGGTGTGTCTCGTGGGTCCATGATGTACGCCTCCGCCGACTTCTGGTGCAGAAAAAACGGGAGAGACGCTGATGTCTCCCGCCGAAGCCTTGCACCTGTATTAACCAACAGCTTCGGGAAGACCCATTCCACGTTGGTTAAGACATTATTCTGTTGAGTATTCTACTCGGGGGTTGGTCCGTGACGAGGCGACTGACAATCCTGGCACTCCCACATCGGCTGGCCAGACCAATCGTCATCAGGGACAGTCTCGAACTCCTGGAACTGATGCTCAGTCTTTCGACCGCACTTGCGACATTCAAGATGCGTTCTCGAGGGAACGCTGGGTTGCCGATCCTCGGAGTGCTCGTCGATGATAGCGCACTGGAGTGCAATGGCTGGCACCAACCAGACGTCGTTCTCGGCGCTCTCAAGGAGGACTGTAAGCCGATCTTCCTCACGAACGTTGTGGCCTCCCTCATCGTAGAGGAACGTCGTGTGCGCCCCATCACTCCGCGACTGGTTCGACTCTGTCTGTCCCGTCCGTTCACGAGCGACTGCGAGAAGCTGTTCGCCGCTTTCGGAGGTGACTCGAACTGCTTCGGGAAGCGAGGACCACTGCTCGATCAGCTCCGCGGCGGGCTCTGCATCAAGGTCGTAGATCAGCTGGCAGTCGTCGACCGCTGGATTCCTATCGGTCTTCGTGAGGAGCGTGGCTGCAGCAGCACCTTTCGCGACGGCCGCGTAGAACGTCGCCGCCTCGACGAGCAGATGTACGACGTGGAGTAGTGTCCACTCAGTATCCGGAGGGCGACTATCGTCGCTGGTTCCATCGAGATGGTTTGAGAGGCAGAACCGACATTTGGTACGGTTCGCAGGAATCGACGCACCACACGAGGAACACTCGCTCCGTGTCGATCTCGTTCGATCTGGATACGATTCCGGACCCTCTCTTCGTTGTCCCCCTGCTCGCCCAGAGTTATCCCGTCCAATAAGCTGGTCGTCGGGAATGTGGTTCGCTTCGCCAAGGGGTCGTAGTTCCTCAAGATCAGATTGTCGTCCATTCATAGAGTCGTCTGGCACCACCTTCCTTCGTCTCTATATTTAAATCTCGGCCACCAACGCCGAACCTGAATCGGTAGAAAACTCGCAGATGGCGTCTTCAGACCGCGAATTCGTTCAGTGTATCTCGATGCGACCGGATGGTCGTTGCAGTGACGCTCGCCACCTCCGCCACTTCTGCCTGCGTCAACCACCGTCCCTCTTCGCGACCTGCTTTGTACAAACAGGCCGCTGCGAATCCTGACGGTTTGACACCCGACGCGGCTCCTGACGATTCTGACTGTTCAGCCAACCTCCGAGCCCGCTGTCGGATGTACGCTGGAACATCGAGTTCTGACGCGAGACGCGGGATGTACTCACTCGGGCGAACTGGTTGAGTCGGGAGCCCAAGTTCTGTATTCAGGGTCTTGTACGCATTCGCGACTCTCGATTGTTCGACGCGTGCTGCGTCGACGACGTCGTCGAGTAACCGTGTGTGGCCGTTACAGCGACAGGCCCCGTGGACGCTTGCTGCCGCAATCGCCTCGATTGATCGACCTCGAAGTAGGTCTTCGTTCTGAGCGCTCCGGAACAGCTGACACGCCTGGTCACGGACCGAATCTGCAAGCTCGAGGATACTTGCGACTCTTCGAACTTCACCCAGCCCGTGTGCGAGGTTTCGCTCGGCTTTCGACTGGAATCGACCACGGTTCTGTTCCCGCCGCATTCGAGATAGCCGCTGGCGCTTTTGCCCAGAGAGTTCGTTCCCGTTCGCATCTTTTCGCCGACCGATTTCCGTCGACAGCCCTCGGTCGTGACGTGCCGCAGTCAGTGGAGCGCCCGTCCGCTTTCGTTGATCCTGATCGTGAGTCCTCCATTCGGGACCGTGGTCGATCCGTTGCTCGTCAATGACGAGACCACAGTCCTCGCAGACTGTCTCAACGCTGTTCGTTCTCATTTGGCCCTTACACTCAGGACACGGTGTGTTGTCGTTCGATACGTCTTCGTCGAAGCCAGTATCGTAGGTGTGTCTCGTCGCCATCGGTAGTTTGCGAGATGTCTTGTCTGCACCCCGCACCCCTCTCAGGGGGAATAAACTACTGCGAGCAGGCTGGTTTGGACCGATTGACAAGCTGAATCCTCGACGACACCCACACTGAGCTCCTCAAATGCGGTTCGGGACTGCACCCCTGAGCAGTTACCATCGATATAGGGAATTCTGTGCCTTCGGCAGGTCGGAATAAGTATTGAGAACATTGTGGAAATGGTTAAAGAACTGTAGTTTGATTCAGTCTGTATAATGCAGCATAGTTTCAATCCGGATCCAGTGAAGTGCCGGGATCTGTTTGATGGTGAGGAGGACCTGTATCAAATTCCTCGGTATCAGCGGCCGTATAGCTGGGAGAAATCGCATATTGAGCAGTTGATTGATGACCTCTATGAATCGTGGAGTGAGGACCGAAACAGTCCCTACTATCTGGGCTCGGTTATCTTGGTGAAGGAGGACGGTGATTCACGTTTTGATATATTGGATGGACAACAGAGGATGACTTCTCTCATCATTCTCTATGCGATCTTCAACGACCATTTCCACGATCACTTGAGCGATATGAACAAGAGAAGGGTCGAGGGAAGAGTCCATGAACAGGCGTTGGAGAGGCCTCGGTTGAGAACCAGTAAGCAAACTGATCTTGAACAGTCAGTACTCAAATCGATAGACCTAGACGAGGAAAACAGGTATACTGAGGCTGCTGAAATCCTGATAGATTGTCTGGAGACCACGTTCGGAGATCGACATGAAGATCTCAACGACTTCTTCGAGTTCATCGACCAGAATATCGAACTGATTAGAATCATCAGCGATGATCTTGCACATGCTGTCAGGCTTTTCCAGACCATCAATACACGTGGGAAGGATTTGACGGTCTCCGATCTCACCAAGAGCTATCTGCTTAGCAATTTGGAGGATGATGAAGATAAGGACGATGTAATCGAGGTCTGGCAGGAAATCACTACGAAGGTTGATGATGACTATGATACCTTGGACAGCATCCTTGGAATGTATCGGCTGTATCTTCAACAGTCTAAAGCACAGGAAACGAGGTATCAGGAGCTGAAGTCCGAGTTTGAAGGACAGAACCCTAAGAAGATTGTCAAAGACATTCGGGACTTCGTGGACAACTACAACCAGATCGAAAACTCAGGTTCGAAAGAAATCTTCATCCTGGAAAACCTGTCACATACTTTGTATTGGAAGACGATTCTTATCGGCGCTAAGAAAGACGGTGTTGACTACTTCGACGAGTTGCGTGACGAGCTCATCGGGTTCTACTATTCGTACTGGATTGGAGACTATACCAGTGAGAAAATCAAGATACCCTCGATCAAGATTCTGACTCTGCTGCGTGATGATGCCAGTTTGGAGGAGATCCAGGAGTATATCGAGAGTAAGAGGAAGCGTGATAATATTCCGGAACGGGTTCGAGACGGCCTGTATTCTGATAATGTATATGGAGATGAGAAGTGGCACAAGAGCCTGCTGATTGCTATTGAATACAGCCTGAGTGACTCGCAGAAGGTTGAGCGGATTAAGAAGAGAGGCGGTGGAATGCACATAGAACACGTACTTCCCAAGTCGTACGGTTCTGCGATGGAAAAATACGATTACTGGGAAGACAATTTCAGTAGAGAGGAGGCAAGTCAGCTGAGAAACACGCTTGGGAATTTGATTCCTCTACAGTACGATCTCAATGCAAAGGCGGCTCAGAAGCCATTCGATGAGAAAGCTGCTATCTATCAGGGGAAGCGGGGTAAACCGCGTTCAAGTTTCGACCTGGCACTGCGAGTAGCTCGCGGAGATTATGGTGATTGGTCTCCAGAAGCAATTGAGGCACACCGCGATTACTTGATCAAGAAGTCTGCTTACTTGTTGAATCTGCCTGCCGATTCAATCCTAATTGAGGACAATTCAGAGGGCTCAGAGTAAGCGGTCCACTCAACTTCGATCTCTACGAAAAAACGCGAAGACACGAATCGAATTCAAGATCGTCCTCGTCGTACACCCACCACTCTGGCCCGTGATCGATTTGTTGCTCAGTCAGATAGATGGATGGCGGCACCGGGACCAGAACACTCACTCCCCTTATCTCACAAATCGACTCCTATGCAGGAGAGGAGTTCCAGAAATACCTCGAATACGCGTACAACGAGAAACAAGGGGAAACGGTCGACGGCAACCTCAGAAACCGAACAGCACACGGCCACCTACGAATCGGCCAAGACCACCACATCAACGCCGTCATGCCAATAGTAGATGTTCTCCGAATCGGTTATCAGTTGAGACCCACTCCGTTCGTGGCAATATTCGGTCATCCCTCTAAGTACCTCTATGTCAACGACGATCAGTCCTGGTGAGACAACGCGTGGGATAAGAAGTTCAAAACCTGTGACCCAGTCCCGAGTCCAGATTCATCCTTCCGAAGCCCGGCCATCAACTCCAACACCACGTAGAACTCCCTGAGTTCTACTACCCCCACATACTCGTCCGGGAAAAAGAACAAGAGATAAACTGCGTCCATCGCAGGGACCACAAAAATATTCTCTCCAGAATCAACCGCATCCTCGATCTCGACTGAAGTTAGCACCCGCTCATAGAACTCGTACTTGAGCCCCGGCTTCTCGTTCATATCTGTGATCAGCCTATCTTTCCGGCCCCGATCAACGGAGACACCGGTACTGCTCCGCTGGATCACTCCCTCGCCCTCCAGGTACGATTCTATCTCCTCGAAGTCAGGCCGTCCAACAGACTCAATTCCTAATCGGTCAGCTGGGAAAACTGGTCCAAGGGCACGGACCGCTCCGTAGACGTCCGCAATGAATGCTTCCGGCTGTAGATCTCCTTCACCGGGACGCTCACCATTCTCTGCACCTTCGTGCGTTAAATGGTACAGTACAGAGTCCTCGGAAAAGGCGAGAGTGAAATGCCGGTTATTCCAGTCAGGGGTGATTGAGAACCCACCACTATTGGCGTTCGGATTAATGCCCACCGTGTCCTCTTCGAAATGGACTCGGATACCGTCGTCATCACTGACAACGTCAATATCAAAGAGCTGATCGTAGTTGAACTCGGTCACCTGCCATATTGACAGAGAAGAATACGTCACTCAGTATACAAAGAACTTCTTCTGAGAAGGAACGATCAGGTGAAGATTTCACTCAAGTGGGTTGCCCCGAGAGAAGGCGCACGCATCAGGATAACGCTGGATGCGAACAGCGCCACGATGATAACCGCCATCGTGGGTGCGGAAGTCGTCAGAACGATACCACTGATAACCGATGTGAGGGCGTTAGTTCCTATCATGGTCAGAATCTTGTTTACCGGGTCGAGTCCTCGGGAACTGCCGGTTGTGGCACACGCCTCTGAGGAATCGAACCTCAGCTCTGCCACACGACCCTGCTGACCATTACCTGACTTCCGATACTTCTATGTAATCGATTGACCACCATAACACCTTCGAGCACCGTGCATTGCCCCAGAAAACGCGTTCCTGGCTCCATTTGCGGAACAAGATTGAAAAGGACTGTAATCAAACACGTTGATATGACTGACATACGCGGATTGCTGAATTGGTCGTACGGCTTCGAACGACGCCACCACGTTCTTGTTGGTGCTGCAGTCATCGGAGGGATCGACCTCTTCCTAGCGAACCTGAATGGTATCGTGAACCCTGTGCTCGCGTTGCTCGCTATCATCTCGCCGTTCGTAGCACTACTGGCACTCACCAAGTCGCCCACTTCCGAATTGAAGACCCTGTCCGTGTGGGCACTACTCGCATTGTTCGGCAGTGGAGCAGTCAAACTGTACGTGCAGCCTCACATCGCACCAAGCATGACCCTGAACCAGTTCACCACCACAACTCCTGTCGGAGTAGCGATCACCGTGGTGTCCGCAGTCGCCATGGCCACCTTGGTCGAAGCAGTTGCCATGTACCTGGGGAAGAAAATCTACTACAGGAAGTTCGGTGGCTCCGGTGGTTCCTCCGGTACGCCCGAAGAACGCGTCTTGACCGAGGAAGAGTACGAAGATTTCGACCCCATCGAATACACGAAGACGCTGGCCAAGCGTATCCTGCCGGTTCCCGTTTTCCGCTCGTAAATCCGCCAGTCGCTACCTCTTCCTACAACAGCCCTACGAAGCCTAAGAAGACCAGCACCATTACCGAGAACTTGATCAGCTGTACCTTCGTCGTCCACTCGAACTCTAATATTCTGCGTAGAGCTTCCAACATACAGCCAACGACTGCACTGGCGATTAACGGCAACAGAATGCACGGATAGGAGATCAGCGAACCGTATCCGACGGTGGCTGCAACTCCCGGAACTCCGTCAACTTCTGCGTATAATCAAGCAGGCCATCCCAGAAATCGGAGACCGCGACCAGCGCATCAACTGCCGCAGCGCCCTCACTGCCGAGACCGGTGCTGGTCGGATCTTCAACCAGGATTCTAAACGTGTAGCTGGACCCTGTGGACGGGTTCACTGTGATGCGGCCTGAGACCTTGACCTGCTTCTGGTTGAACGAACCGCTGTTAAGAACGACTCGGTCAACCTCCAGATCCACGCACTGGAAGTGGGGAACAGCAGAGTGTTAAGAAATAAAAATTCTGGTGTTAACAGATTACCGAACCAGATTCACAGCAATACGAACAGAATACTAAGTAGACCAATTAATCCGGCTAACAAAATATTCTCTGCTCCGCTATCACCGACCGCGGTAACCGCTACGGCCACCACCACCTAGAGCGGCGAAGAATCCGTACACCGCCAACGCGATCACTGCAACAGCAATCCAGGTCTCGATACTGGACGCCAACTGGAATAGACTATAGCTGGTGGACAGTGATGCCCCGAGAGAACGATATGCGTCTGCAAAAGGCCCGTTCGTACCTCTCGGCTCCAGAAGCAAGTAGATCTTCGCCACGATTAAGAATAGAATCCCGATGACAAACGCGTAGATTGGGCCAAGGACCAGGGTCTCGACCGCGTCACCAACATCCCGATTCATTTCCCGAATGTTCACCATGTGCGACTAAAAGTCCTCTGCCAGTAGCGAAGAAACCGTGTTTCCAGGCTACTCTTCCAGATCTTCGATTTTACGGAGAATCTCGACAGTCATCTCTCGCTCTTCGGGATCTCTCGTCCCATAGTCAAGTAAAAGCCTGAACTCCTCCTTTGAGAACTCTTCCTCGTAGTACAAGAAATACAGCTCAAGGAGCGAATCAAGAAGAATCTTAGCAGCTTTACGGTGATCCTGGGAGATTCCAGAGTGAGGCCCTTCGTGGACCAAATCATTCCGTTTATTGTAGATCTCATCAATCGCTTCCCGGAGTTCTCGTCTAACAATCCCCTTCTCCGTCACGTTCTCCAATGCGAAGATCGCTCTGTTAACGACCACTTCTTTTTTCTGTCCCTGCTCAACCTGTGCCAGATTTTCCATACCGCGCCAAAAAGCGAAGAATGACTGATGGACAGAAGACTCGGTGATACCGTCTTGATACGCCAATAATGCGTTCGCCAGGGATTCATCCACCTCGGCCAAATCCTCCCGACTCGCAGAAAGACCCGGTAGATTCTCAAACCGCTCTATTCGCTCCGCCATATCACGCCGACCACCTTCAGAACTACGACGTAGCTCATAATCGTACGGCCAGTAATTCAGATATTCCTCGCCATCAAAGACAAGGTACACGAACGGCTCTTTAAGTTCGGTACTTCCCATCGAGTCAGTGGATAGTCACGACTGACGGGGTTAGATTCTCAGGAAGCGTCTGGATGGGTGATTATGAGATTTCTCTACCATCCAGACACTGTTCTTACGGCTGCTGACCTTGAAACCTTAGCGGAGGGACTCATCGCGGAGATACCCATCCCCGGAGTCGAAGGCTGCGGCTTCGACTCCGGGATTATCCGGCAGACACTGCTTCAAGCCGCTGTCGATCAGACCTCAATTAAGGCGGTTACCGAGAGCACTCGTGGAACGTACTCCGACGACTATACGCTTGCGCAGCTTCACACCGTCCCACCGGAAGAACTCGAAACCGTCGTCAACCGCCTGCTCAGACAGCAGGCGACGATGATCCTCGGCTGTGGGCCGAGGATCATCTGTCTCGACTTCGTCGACATCCACTACCACGGCTGTCCACACCGCTCGCCCGGGGAACTCTGTCACACAACTCCCCGCGATGGCACCTCTCAGTGCCATCGCTA